>DASVOY010000461.1:0-2120 GCA_036383115.1 Allostellaceae bacterium | reverse complement strand
AATGGCGCGATAGCGCGGGCCGCGATGGCCGGCGATGCTCGGCTCCCAACTTGTCATGGTGACATGATTAGGATTGACTCGCGTACTGGTCAATATCAATTCTGGGCAAATCGTGCCGCAAACCGGCGAAAAATTCAAAGTTGCGTGACGATGGCCGAGGATTGTATCGATACAAATTCGACCTCCAGCCCGAGGGTCCGCGCGTTCCTGTGGGGCTCGCTCGGTGTGCTGGCCTTCTCGTTCACCCTGCCGGCGACACGGGTGGCGGTGGCTGATCTCGACGGCACGGTGGTGGGGCTGGGCCGCGCGGTCGTCGCCGCGGTCCTGGCGGCAGGGCTGTTGCTGGCGACGCGCCAGCCGCTGCCGCCGCGGCGGCTCTGGCTCCGGCTGGCGGTGACCGCGGGCGGTGTCGTCTTCGGGTTTCCGCTCTTCAGCGCCTGGGCGCTCACCGTGCTGCCCTCGGCGCATGCCGCGGTCATCGTCGGCCTCTTGCCCGCGGCGACGGCGGTCATGGCGGTGATCCGCGCGGGCGAGCGGCCCTCCCTCGCCTTCTGGGTGGCGTCACTGTGCGGCCTTGCCGCCGTGCTCGTCTTTGCCGCAGCGCAAGGGGCCGGCCGTCCCCAGCCGGCAGACGTCCTCATCCTCGCCGCGGTGACGCTCGCCGGCCTGGGTTATGCCGAGGGCGGCCAGCTCGCGCGCGAGCTGGGCGGCTGGCAGGTGATCTCCTGGGCGCTGGTGATGTCCTTGCCCGTGCTCGTCCCGGTCGTCGCTCTGTCGGCGGCGCGCCACGGGTTGGCGGCAGGGCCTACCGCCTGGCTCGGCTTCGCCTACGTGTCGCTGGTCAGCATGTATCTCGGCTTCTTTGCCTGGTATCGCGCGCTCGCGCGCGGCGGCGTCGCGCGGATCGGCCAGGTCCAGCTGGCGCAGCCGCTGCTGACGCTGCTCTGGTCGGCGCTGTTGCTGGGCGAGCGCACGGGCTGGGAGACGATCGTCGCGGCGGCGGCCGTCCTGGCAAGCGTGGCGCTGACGCAGCGCGCACGCGTTGCTCGGCCAAGCCGGATGTAATGCTCTTGGACAAGGGAGGTTCCGATGCGCCTGCCGATCTACCAGGTCGATGCCTTCACCGATCGCCTCTTCGGCGGCAACCCCGCGGCCGTGGTGCCGCTGGAGCAGTGGCTGCCCGATGCGACGATGCAGGCGATCGCGGCGGAAAACAACCTGTCGGAGACCGCGTTCTTCCTGCGCGAGGGCGCGGAGTACGCGCTGCGCTGGTTCACGCCGGCGGCTGAGATCGATCTCGCCGGCCATCCGACGCTGGCGACGGCCTATGTGATCTTCCGCTTTCTTGAACCCGCATCGAGCAAGGTCACCTTCCGCACGCTCAAGGCCGGCAGGCTCACGGTATCGCGCCAGGGCGACGCGCTCGCCATGGATTTTCCGGCGCGGCCGCCGCAGCCTTGCACCGTGCCGGCCACACTGGCGCCGGCGCTCGGCAAGCCGCCGGCGCTGGTGCTGGCCGCGCGCGACTACATGGCGGTCTATGACCGGGCCGCCGACGTTGCGGCGCTCAGGCCCGACTTCGCCGCGCTGGCGCGACTCGATCGCGCGCTTGTCATCGCCACGTCGCAGGGCGAGGGCGACATCGACTTCGTGTCGCGCTGCTTTGCTCCTGCACATGGCATCAACGAGGATCCCGTCACCGGTTCGGCGCATTGCACGCTGATCCCTTATTGGGCGGAGCGACTCGGGAAAAACCGGCTGCGAGCCCGGCAAATCTCCGCCCGGGGTGGCGATCTCGCCTGTGAATCCAAGGACGAGCGCGTCACCATCGCCGGCCGCGCCGTGCTCTATCTCGAGGGCAGCATCCTCCTCTAGCCACGGTAGCGTTGCGCGCGAGCAATAGAACTGCTTGACGCCGCGAGAGACTTAAGTACCCGTTAGCGGCACAAGCCTAGCGTGCGAAAGCCGCCAGTCTCTCCGTCTCGGCCGGAAACTCCCTCCGGCCAGCGCCAACGAAAAGCCCGGATGGACATGTCATACCAAACAACGATCCTTGGCGTCGCTGCGACACTCTCTCTGTTTGGCATTTCGGCCGGTCTTTATATCGGCGTCAGGCGCTT
>DASVOY010000460.1:0-4284 GCA_036383115.1 Allostellaceae bacterium | reverse complement strand
CGCGCCGTTCTCGGCCGACGCGAGGCGAGGGGACCAGGGCGGTTTAGCCGGGGGACGGTGTTCGAGCTTGCCGCGCCGCGGCCCTTCCGCCGCATGCGCCTTGGCGGGCCGCCCAAAATTTGGGCCCCGATGGCGGGTGATGCCGCAAAAGGCGGAAGGCCCGCGGCGTTGAGGCGGGGTTTTCGCCTGGCACGATTCTTGATTTCAACCTGCATGGCGCCCGATCGGGGGGCGTCGTGAGCCGTCGTCGGACGGCCCTAACGGGAGGTTGAAGCTCATGACTCTACGCAAATTCTGGTCGCTCGCGGCGCGGGTTCTGCCGCTCGCGGCGCTCGTCGTATTGATCCCACTGGCCTTGGCGCAGGCGCAGCAGGCGACCGCCCCCGCGGCGCCAGCGGCAGCGCCTGCCGCCGCGGCACCGGCCGCGCCACCGCCGGCCTGCGCCGCCGATCCAGACCCAAAGAAGGCGGTGCTCGAGAACTGCACGCCCAACTCCGGCGACACTGCCTGGATGCTCACCTCGGTGGCCCTGGTCCTGATGATGACGATCCCGGGCCTCGGCCTCTTCTACGGCGGCATGGTGCGCAAGAAGAATGTCGGCGATACCGTGATGACGAGCTTCGCCATCACCTGCCTCGTCACCGTGCTGTGGGCGATCGTCAATTACAGCACGGCCTTCCGCGCCGGCATGCCCTTCATCGGCGGCTTCGACCGTGTCTTCCTGCAGGGCATTGCGAGCGACATCGCCAAGGGCGTGGGCAATCCCAATCCGCTGGCGCCGACCATCCCCGAGACGGTCTATATGTGCTTCCAGATGACCTTCGCCATCATCACCCCGGCGCTCATCGCCGGCGCCTTCGCCGAGCGCATGAAGTTCTCGTCGATGCTGTGGTTCATCGGCCTCTGGGCGACCTTCGTCTATGCGCCGATCGCGCACTGGGTGTGGGGGCCGGACGGCTTCCTCAACAGCGGCAACAGCGACGCCTGGGTCAAAGTGCTCGACTTCGCCGGCGGCACGGTGGTGCATATCAATTCGGGCGTTGCCGGCCTCGTTTGCGCGCTGATGCTGGGCAAGCGCAAGGACACCGGCCCCGCACATAACGTGGTGCTGACCTTCATCGGCGCCTCGCTGCTCTGGGTCGGCTGGTTCGGCTTCAACGCCGGCTCCGCTACCAGCGCCGGGCTCCAGGCGGGCATGGCCATGACGGTGACCCAGATCGCCACCGCCGTGGCGGGCCTCACCTGGATGTTCATCGAGTGGGCGCATCGCAGCAAGCCGACCGTGGTCGGAATCTGCACCGGCGCGGTCGCAGGACTCGTCGCCATCACCCCGGCATCGGGCTTCGTCGGCCCGGTCGGCTCGATGGCGATCGGCGTTGCCGCCGGCTTCGCCTGCTACATCGGCGCCGTCTGGCTGAAGAACCTGTTCGGCTATGACGACGCGCTCGACGCCTTCGGCGTCCATGCCGTCGGCGGCGCGGCGGGCGCCATCCTCACCGGCGTCTTCGCCATCAGCGAGTATGGCGGCACGTCGGGCCTGATCGAGGGCAACGCCGGCCAAGTGGTCAATCAGCTCATCGGCGTCGCCATCGTCATTGCCTACGACGTGATCGCCAGCTTCATCATCCTTAAGGTGATCGACGCCGTCCTCGGCCTGCGCGTCGACGTCGAGATCGAGCGCGAGGGCTTGGACCTGTCGCTCCATGGCGAGACGGTCCAGTAGCGGGCATTTCCTCCCGTAGGTGACCTGGGGGTGCCTCGCGGCACCCCCTCTTTTTTTCACCCGCCGGCTCGGGCGCCAAAAGAAAGCGCCCCGCCGAAGCGGGGCGCTACCAGTCTTCCGCCCGGGTAGCCACGCCGCAACGCGCCGCCCGTGGCGGTTACGACGCGCTCGAGAGCGAGGTGGCGATGTTCTGGAAGGTGGTGCTGAGATTGGTGCCGACCAGCGTCACCGCACCGATGATCACCACGGAGATGAGCGCCGCGATCAAGCCGTACTCGATCGCCGTGGCGCCGCTCTCGTCGCGCAAGAAATTGCCAAGAAAAGCGCGCATAATGTCGTTCCTCCAAAGGCTGCGACTGGCCGAAAGGTAGCATGGCACTAACGGATCGCCAGCACTTTCGACGAGCAATTTATTAAATAACTCAACGCATTAGATATGGCGGACGAGGCGCAGCCGCGGTGTCGGAAGGGGTGAGGCTTGGTGAGCCACCGATGCTGTGGACATGGCAGCGTCCATGCCCCAGCGCTATCCATTCCCTAGCCGCGCGTCCCAATTCTGCCACAAGATGCTGGAGCCGCGGCGCCGGCGCCCTTGGCGGGGTTGCGCATGGCGCGTATGATGTTGCCGCTTTGTGCCGTTCCAGCGATCGCCTTCAAGGATTTTCAGTGCCCAGCAACGCCCGGCTCGCGCGCCTTGCCGACAATCCCTTCGCCCGACTCGGCGAACTGCTCTCCGGGATCAGCCCGCGCCCGAACGAGCCGCCCATTCTGATGTCGGTGGGCGAGCCGCAGCACGAGCCGCCGGCGCTGCTGGCGCGCATCGTCGCCGAGAGCGCGCATCTGTGGAACCGCTACCCGCCGATGCAGGGCACGCCCGAATACCGCGCCGCCTGCACCCGCTGGCTCACGCGCCGCTACCGCCTGCCCGAGGGCATGATCACCGCCGAGCGCCACGTGCTTTCGCTCGCCGGCACCAAGGAAGGGCTCTACATGGCAGCGAGCTTGGCGGTGCCGGAGACGAAGGGGGGCAAGCCGCCGGTGGTGGTGCTGCCCAACCCCTATTATCTCGTCTACAATGGCGGCGCGGCCATGGCCGGCGCCGAGATCGCCTACCTCGACGCGACGCCCGCGACCGGCTTCCTGCCCGACCTCGACGCCATCGCCGGACCCCAGCTCGAGCGCTGCGCGCTCTTCTATCTGTGCACGCCGGCCAACCCGCAGGGCGCCATCGCCGATCTCGCCTATCCGAAGAAGGCGATCACCCTGGCACGCACCTATGATTTCGTGCTGGCGGTGGACGAGTGCTATTGCGAGATCTACGACCACGCGCCCCCACCGGGCGCGCTCGAGGCCTGCGCCGAGATGGGCGGCGGGCTCGAGAACGTGCTCGTGTTCCACTCGCTTTCCAAGCGCTCGAACGCCGCCGGGTTGCGCTGCGGCTTCGTCGCCGGCGATCCCGATCTCATCGCCCGCTTCCAGCATCTCCGGAGCTATGGCGGGGCGCAGGTGCCGCTGCCGCTGCAGAACGCCGCGGCGGCGCTGTGGGACGACGAGGACCATGTCGAGCCCAACCGCGTGCTCTACCGGCGCAAATTCGACGTCGCGGAGAAACTGCTCGGCAACCGCTTCGGTTTCTATCGCCCGCCGGGCGGGTTCTTCCTCTGGCTCGATGTCGGCGACGGCGAGGCGGCGGCGAAGGCGCTGTGGCGCGAGGCGGCGGTGCGCACCTTGCCCGGCGCCTATATCGCGCGCCGGAACGGCAGCGGCGAGAACCCGGGGCAGCGCTATATCCGCGTTGCGCTCGTCCATGGCGACGCCACCATCGCCGCCGGCATGCACCGCATGCTGAGCGTGCTGTGAGGGACGGGCCGATGGCGACGACGAGCGACGGCGTCGCGCGCAAGGCAGGTTCGCGCCTGCGCCATCTGTTCGAGGCGATGGGGCTGGTGCTGCTCGTCGCCACCGTGCTCCTGGCGCTCGCCATGGTGAGCTACAACCGTACGGATCCGAGCGGCAACATGGCGGTCGATGCGATGCCGCGAAACATCCTCGGCAAGGATGGCGCGTGGCTCGCCGATAAGCTGCTGCAGTTTTTCGGCCTGGGAGCGGCGCTGGTGCCGTTCATCCTCCTCGTCTGGTCGGTGCGGCTGCTGCTCGGCCGCGGCCTCGCCTGGTTCTGGCTGCGTCTGCTGCTCGTGCCGCTGGTAGCGGCGCTTACCGCGTTGGCGCTGGCCGTTGTGCCGAAGCCATTGTTTTCAGGGCTTGGCGGCGTCGTCGGATATGTCGGTCAAGACCTGGTCCGTCAGGCCGGCGCCGCACCGCTCCTCGTCGCGGCAACGGCAGCGGTGCTGGCGGCAGCGCTGCTGCTTTACGTCATGGGCTTCCCGGTTGACGACTGGTCGAATGTGGAGCCGGCGCGCCGGCGCCGAACGGCGCGCTTGCCGAAGCGGCAGCGTCCCGGCTTGCGGCGCTGGATCGCCGAGCCGTTTGCCTGGACGGGAAGGCTGGCTGGCTGGGTCGTCGGCGCGCTTCGCTCGCGCGCCGATGCGGCCGGAGACGAA
>DASVOY010000459.1:0-12510 GCA_036383115.1 Allostellaceae bacterium | reverse complement strand
TCATGGCAATCGGGGCCTACGGCACGATCCATCTGACCCGTGCCGGCATCCCCTTCGAACTCGCCATCATCCTGGGCGGGTTGCTCAGCGCCGCGACCGGCGTCGTCTTCGGCTTTGCTGCGCTGCGCGTCAAAGGGCTCTACCTCGCCATCAGCACGCTGGCGATGCAGTACCTTGTCGACTGGATCGTCTCGCATGTGCCGGCGATCAGCGGCGGCAGCCAGGCCACCTTGCAGGCGCCGAGCTTCCGGATCCTGGGCCTGCCCGTCGCCAGCGACTGGGCCCGCTATTATTTCGCGCTCGCCGTCTGCCTCGTAGTCACGCTGTTCCTGCTCAACGTCGGGCGCACCAGCTTCGGGCGCGCGCTCGCGGCGGTGCGCGAGAAGGATTTCGCCGCTGCCGTCATCGGCGTCGACACCTTCTATTTCAAGCTGCTCGCCTTCTGGTGCAGCTCCTTCATTGGCGGCGTCAGCGGCGCGGTGCTCGCCTTCTGCTACTACCGCGCGGTGACGCCGGAGCAGTTCAATCTCGACGTCTCGATCCAGGCGGTGGCGATGGTCATCGTCGGTGGCATGGGCAGCGTCATCGGCAGCTATCTCGGCGCGGCGCTGGTGCTGCTCGCGCCGATCGTGCTCAACAACCTCGTCGGCGCGCTGGCGCGGGCCGGCGCGCTGCCGGTGAGCCAGGACGTGCTCTCGCACATCCCGCTCATCCTCTATGGCGGGCTCATCGTGGGCTTCCTGCTGTTCGAGCCCTTGGGCCTCGCCAAGGTCTACGACAACATCCGCAATTATTTCCTGGTGTGGCCGTTCCGCCATGCCAGGCGCTGAGGCAGCGTCAAAGCGCCTTGCGGAACGTCAGATTGATGCGGCAACGTCCGATCAGCTCATGCTCGCCATCGGCGAGCGGCGCGATGCCGTGGAAGGCAAGCCGCGCCGGGCCGCCCCAGACGGCGATGTCGCCGCTCGCCAGCGGGTAGCGACGCGGGCGGTCTCCGCGGCGCAGCCCGCCCCACAGGAAGATCGCCGGCAGCCCGAGCGAGACCGAGACGATGGGCGCGCCGAAGTCGCGCTCGTCCTTGTCCTGATGCAACGACAGCCGCGCTCCGGGCTCGTAGCGGTTGATGAGGCATGCATCGGGCGCAAAGCCGTCGAAGCCGCCGGCCGCGGCCGCCTCCGCGGCTAGCCGTCGAAACGCCGCCGGCATCTCCGGCCAGGGGTGTCCCGTCATGGGATCGCTCGACTGGTAGCGGTAGCCGCTGCGATCCGTCACCCAGCCGACGCGGCCGCAATTCGTCATCGCCACCGACATCCGGTAACCTCCGGGAGTCGTCATCTGGCGCAACGGTGCCGCCGCCACGACTTGGCGCACCGCCTCCATCAGCGCCCCGGAATCCGGTTCGGCAAATCTCCTGAGAAGCACGGCGCCTTCGGCGAGCCGCTCGATTGCGGCGCCCGCGCTGGCGCCGCCCAGCAGATCGCCCGCCGCCGCACCGCGAATCCTGGTCATCGGGCGCCGGTCATGGCGCGGGCCTCGCGGTCGAGCAGCGCGCGCTTGCGCCTCACCCCCCAGCGATAGCCCGAGAGCCCACCGTCCTTGCGCACGATCCGATGGCAGGGAATCGCGACGGCGATCATGTTCGACGCGCAAGCCTCCGCGACGTCCTTTGCCGCTTTCGGCGCGCCGATGCGCTCGGCGATGTCGGCGTAGCTCGCCGTCGAGCCCGCCGGTACGGTGCGGAGCGCTTGCCATACCCGCTGCTGGAAGTCCGTGCCGCGCGGGTCGAGTGGCACATCGAGACCGAGCGCTGGCGCCTCGACGAAGCGCACGACCTTGGCCGCCAATTGTCCGAACTCCTCGTCCCCGGCGATCAGCCGCGCCTCCGGGAAGCGTTCCCCGAGCTCGCGGGTCAAGGCGCCGGAATCGCCGCCGAGCAGGATCGCGCAGATGCCCCGGTCGGTGGCGGCGACCAGGATCGAGCCGAGCGAGCATTCGCCAATGGTAAAACGGATTTCCATTTTCATTTCCTCTTGATGTGCCTCGACAAGCATCTGGCCTAAATATGGGCGATCGCGCGCTCGCCCGCACTCCGACTCCTGCCCTCAAATTCCAGAAGGGGATGGACGCGTGATGCCGCGCCCTCGCCAACCGCGCGCCACGGCAGGCTATTCACCTTCGGCCCGAAAATGGTCTAATGCTGCCCGTGTGGAAGGGAGAAACGCCCATGAGAAAGACGATCAGGGTCCTGTCACTGGCCGCCGGCCTGTCGGTTGCGGCGCTCACGACCGCTGCGGCCGAGGACAAGGCGCCGATCAAGGTCGGCACCGCGCTCGACTTCACCGCGGTCTACACCTTCGTCACCGCCGAGTATTCGCAAGGGCAGCGCGACTACATCTCGCTCGTCAACGCCAAGGGCGGCATCAAGGGGCATCCGGTCGAGATCATGGTGATCGATACCGGCAACCAGCCGCAGCGTGGCATCGAGGCCTATGAGCGCTTCAAGAACGAGGGCGCGGTGCTCACGGACTTCCTCAGCACGCCGGTGTCGCGCGCCGTGGTGCCGCGCGCGCTCGCCGACGGCATGAATGTCATCACCATGTTCCACGGCCGCTCCGACGCCGCCGACGGGCAGGTCTTCCCGACCATCTTCCCGATGACGCCAGCCTACTGGTCGCAGGCGACCGAAATCGTCAAGTACATCGACGACCAGGAGAAAGGCAATCTCAAGGGCAAGAAGGTCGCGCTGGTCATGATCGACTCGCCCTTCGGCAAGGAGCCGGTGCCGGTCTTCGAGGAGCTGTCGAAGCGGCTGGGATACGAGTTCAGCACCTTCCCCTATCCCTCGCCGGGCAACGAGCAATCGGCCGCCTGGACGCAGCTGCGGCGCTTCCGCCCGGACTGGACGATCATCTGGGGCGCCGGCGGCGGGCAGCCGGTCTCGGTGCGCGACGCCATCGGCAACGGCATCAAGCTCGACCGCCTCGCCTCGGTGATCTGGATCTCCGAGACCGACACCAACATCATCGGCGCCGACCAGACCAAGGGGCTGCTGCGCTTCGAGGGGGTCGCCTACGGCAAGGACGTGCCGGCGATCAAGGCGATCCAGCAGGAGGTGGTCGCCAAGGGCAAGGGCGCCGGACCGGCCGAGAAGGTCGGCGGCACCTATTACAACATCGGCGCCGCCAGCATGGCGCTCTTTGCCGAGGGCGCACGCATCGCCATCGAGAAAGAGGGCGAGCCGCTCACCCCGGCCAAGCTCAAGAAGGGGCTCGAGAGCATCAAGGACTTCACCGCCGACGGGCTCTTGCCGCCGGTAACGATCACGGCGCAGGACCACCAGGGCGGCGGGCGCGGCCGCATCGACGCCTGGGACGGCAGCAAGTGGGTCCCGAAGAACGAGTGGAACGCCGCCTATCAGGACATCGTCTGGAACCTGATCCACAAGAGCGCCGAGGAGTTCAAGGCCTCGGGCAAGTGAGCCTCTGATGTTGTCGCTCGGCAATGTCGAGGTCGTCTACGACCGCGTCTTCCTGGCGATCAAAGGCGTGTCGATCGAGGTGAGCGAGGGGGGCATGGTCGCCCTCCTCGGCGCCAACGGCGCTGGCAAGAGCACCACGCTCAAATCGGTGAGCGGCCTGCTCAAGCCGGAGCGCGGCGAGGTGACCCGCGGCGAGGTCCGGTTCAAGGGCGAGGACATCGCGCGGCTGGTCCCGCCCGAGCGTGTGAGGCGCGGCATCGCCCATGTGCTCGAGGGGAGGCGGGTGTTCGAGCACCTGACGCCCGATGAGAACCTTACGGCCGCAAGCTCGATGCAGCGGAGCCGCCGCCGCGTCGCCGAGCTCAAGGACATGGTCTACGGCTATTTCCCGCGTCTCAAGGAGCGGCAAGCGGCCAAGGCGGGCTATCTCTCCGGCGGCGAGCAGCAGATGCTGGCCATCGGCCGGGCGCTGATGGGCGAGCCGAAGCTGCTCATGCTCGACGAGCCTTCGCTCGGCCTCGCGCCCTATCTCGTCGACGAGATCTTCGCCATCCTGCAGCGGCTGAACCGGGATGGCGTCGGCATCCTGCTGGTCGAGCAGAACGCCGCTGCCGCGCTCGATATCGTCAAGGAGGCCTATCTCATCGAGAATGGCCGCATCGTCATGAGCGGCAGCGCCGCGGCGCTCAAGCAGAACCCGGACATCCAGGAATTCTATCTCGGCGGCTCCGGGCAGAAGGACTACCACGCGGTCAAGCACTACCGCCGGCGCAAGCGCTGGCTGTCGTAGCTTGCGAGGTATCACTTCTTCGGCGACTTCACCTGCGACAGGAACACCTCCTGCCATTGCTCGAAGCCCTTGACCATGGGCGACAGCCAGGTCTTGACCATCACCTCCGGGTCCATGGCCTGGATGTTCTTGCTCAAGCGGTCCTGCAGCTGCTTGAGCAGCTCGGCCTGCATAGGCTTCACGTCCGGCAGCCCGAAGAAACTGCGTGCCTCCTCCGGCGTGCAGTCGACATTGACGCTGATCTTCATTGGACCGGCCCTCTCTGGTGTTGGCTGACGATAACACGGGCCTTGTTCGCGCCGCCTGCCCGCCTGTGCTAGACAGGAGCCGTGCCGTGTGCGCGGCACGCGCTGCAAGAGTGGCCCATGGGCGCGGAGCTTGGCAACGAGGGCGGCAAACCGGCGGAATCGTCGCTCGCGGCCGCCGATGTCGCGCCGCTACTGCGGCAGGCGATGGCATTTCATCGCGCCGGCCTGCTCGCGCAGGCGGCCCCACTCTACCAGCGGGTCCTCGGCCATCGGCCCGACCACCGCGAGGCGCTGCACTTCCTAGGCGTCCTCGAGCACCAGCGCGGGGACGATGCAGCCGCAGTGGCGCTTATCACCCACGCCATCGCCATTGATGACCGGGACGCATCGATGCACGCCAATCTTGGCATTGCGTTGCGGGGGCGCGGCGAGATCGATGCTGCGGTCGCCGCCTATCGCCGGGCGATCGCGCTCGCTCCGGCCTTCCCCGAGGCGCACAACAACCTCGGCGTAGCGCTCCACCGGCTCGGCCAAGCCGACGAGGCCATCGCGCATTACCGAGCCGCGCTGCAGCACCGGCCGGGCTATGCCGAGGCCCACTTCAACATGGCAGTGACGCTGCGCGGCCAAGGGTCGCTCGAAGCAGCGCTCGAGGGCTATGAAAGCGCCCTGAAGTACCGGACGAAATATCCCGATGCGCTGCGCGGACGTGCCCTGGTCCTTGCCCAACTCGGTCGCTTCGATGACGCGATTGCCGGCAGGCAGGGCTATCTCACTCAGCGGCCGGACGACATCGAAGCCGTCAAGAGCTTGGCCGATTTGCTGCTCGCCCTGGATCGTGCCGCCGATGCCGCCGCCGCATATGCGGCGGCACTCGAGAAGTGTCCCGGTGATGCGGATCTCCTCAACAACATGGGCGTGGCGTTGGTGCAGGAAGGTCGCTTCGCCGAGGCCAGCGAAGCCTTCGCGGCCGCACTCGAGCGCAAGCCCGATTTCGCTGACGCGCAATATAATGCCGCCGTGGCGCTGAAGAGGGCCGGGCGCACGGAAGAAGCGATTGCCGCCTTCGAAGCCACACTGCAGCTGCGGCCGGACAGCCCCGACGCCCACCAGGGGCTCGGCACCTTATATGCCCTGCTCGGCCGGGACGCCGACGCTGCCCGCGTCTATCGCCATTGGCAGGCCATGGCACCCGACCATCCCGTTGCGCAGCACATGGCAGCCATCGCTGCCCAGGTGCAGATCCCGCCGCGGGCGTCCAATGCCTATATCCGCGATGTGTTCGCCACCTTCGCCCCGAACTTCGATCAAGTGCTGGCCGACCTGAATTACCGGGTCCCGGACCTGATCGCGGCGCTGATCGAACGGTATCCCGTACCGGGACGCGACCGCCTCGATGTTCTCGACGCTGGTTGCGGCACTGGCCTCTGTGGCGCGCTGCTGCGGCCGATCGCCGGCCGGCTGGTGGGGATCGACCTCTCGCCCGAGATGCTCGGAAAGGCGCGCGATCGCGGCCTCTACGACGCCCTCGTCGAAACCGAGCTCGCCTCGTTCATGGGGCAGAATTCGGACGCCTTCGATCTCATCGTCTCCGCCGATACCCTGGTCTATTTCGGGGATCTCGCCATCCCGCTCGCCGCCGCCGCCGGCTGCCTGCGGCCGGGTGGCCGAATCGCGTTCAACCTCGAGCGTGCGGCCGCGCCGGAGCCGCTCGGCTACCGGCTCAACCGGTATGGACGCTATATGCACACCGAAGCCCATGTCAGGGATCGGCTCGGCGCGGCGGGCTTTACCGTCCTGGCCATGGAGACCGCGGCCATTCGCGAGCAGGCCCTGGAGCCGGTCCAAGGACTCGTTGTCCTGGCGGCAAAATAGCGGCGATTTGGATGGTGACAGCCGCTCGATTCGAGGGCGGCAGCCGCATTCCTGCGGGCAGACGCAGGATGCTCGACGCTGCGAGTTAGCGCATGTTCCGTTCACACGAACGCGCTCTCACGGAAAAGAACTACAGGCGTGCGGTCCGGAACCTGATCGGGATGCGCCGAGGGTCGCGGCGGCAAGGGCGCCCGGCCGCGGAAAACCGCGCCGGCGCATGGCGGCACGCGCCAGCCGGCGGCGGAATGTTTCACGTGAAACCTACATCTCTGCGTCCGAGTGCTCCATCGAGTGGGTCATGTGGAGGCCGCTCTGCATCACTCCCGCCTACATGGAAGCGCGCCGGCGCTCCATAGTGAGCCAGCCGAGAATCGGCCCGCCGCGACCGCGGCGGCGGGCGACCCGGCGGGGGACTTCAGCAGCCGCCTCCTAAGCATTTTGCGTCGTTTTTTTGCGGGGAGTCCCCGATGTTGCGGCTCGCCGATTCCTGTTAGTAAGCTATCCCCTCTGTTGCCCCGAGTGCGTCGGATGACGATGCGTGATTGCTCGACATCATATCCAACGGTCGGAGGTGCAACCGCATCATGAGCCGCATTCTGGTGGTCGAGGATGATCCGGATATAGCACCGTTGATGCATGAGACCCTATCCCGGGCCGGCTACGCCGTTGCCGGCGCGAAAACCGTATCGGAGGCCCGCTCGCTCCTCCAATCCGGCGCCTACGACCTGGTCCTGACCGATTGGAAGCTGCCCGACGGCAGCGGGATAATGCTCGCTCGCGAGGCCAAGGCCAGGGGCATCGAAACGCTGATGATCACGGGCTACGCGCTCTCGCTCCCCCCCGCTGCGTTTGAGGGTCACGATTGCCTCAGGAAGCCCCTGACCGCTGATGATCTGCTGAGCGCCATCCGACGTCACATCGGGTCCGGCCAGCCCGCCATTCCAACCGAGACTACGGGAACGCATCGAGGGTAGCTCGCCTCCCTCGAACATACCGGCATTGCGCCGCGAGTCTCCGCAGCTTTGCGGATGGCGCTCGTCGCGATGCGCCTCCAGCATGGCTCATGGACATGCGCGCATCACGTCGGCGCACCCGAGTCCGCTTTCCTTCCGTCTGCAGCGGGCGCGGACGCTTGGTTGTCGCCATGCCGCTGCTCGGCATTGCCGGCGCGGTCGGCGCCTGCGATATCCACATGACAGGTCCAGGACTCTTGGGACCGGTGCAGGCGCGTTGGGCGACACTTGGCCCTGACGAGCGCGATTACGATTCTCCTTGCCGACTTTTGGCGACGTCACTCCATTCTCGGATCGGCCGGTCGATGCGTGCCACTTGGCTTTGCCCTGGCCACCTGAACGGAACGGCGACATCCTCGACGGTCGGTGAGCGCATAGCATGTCGCGGAGCCGAGTTTCGTGCCGCGCAGGACTCTGCTAGGCTGAAATTTGTCGGGGCCGCACCTGCTGCGATTGGCCACGGCAGCGCAACGGAGCAGAGCAACAAAAAAAATAGGGCGGCGGGCATCGATGCCGGCACTGGCGCTCGCTGCTCGCAATCGCGTCCATTGAGCAGCGAGGCCGCGGTGGCACGACCAAGCGACATTGACCGAGGCCCTGGCAACTTCGCTGACGGACACCTGGCACGACGCGGGCCTTCGACGGAGCGAGTCGATCGCGCGGTGCCGCCATCGGACGACCCTTGGCCGTGACCGAGAAATTCAACCAACCCAGGCACGAGCGTGGCTTCGACGTGCCGCCGGCGACGCCCAAGCTCAACCGCGCCACCGACCGCGCCTTCGGGTGGTTGCGGCGCTTGCTCCGCGTGGCCACGCCGCATTCGAAGGAGGCGATCGCCGCGTTGCTGGTGGGCGCGGCCTATTATCTCGGCGCCGAGCTCGCCTTCTATGTCGGCACGCTGTCGCATCTCTTCGCCCCGCTCTGGCCGCCCAATATGATCCTGCTGTGCGCGCTGTTGCGGGCGCGCTACGGAGTCTGGTGGATCTACATTGCGGCGGCCCTCCCCGCCCATATCGTGGCGGAGACGCAAGTCGGCATGCCCGCGCCTGAATGGGCGGGGGCGTTCGTCTGCAACTCCAGCTTGGCGCTTGGCGCCGCGCTTGGCCTGCGCCTCACGACAAAGCGGCCGCCCTGGCTCGGGACTTGGGCGAGTGCGTGGCGCTCTATCCTGATCATCGCCATCGGCGGGCCGGCGATGGTTGCTTTAACGGTCGCTGCGCTGGCCGTGCTCACGGGTGACAGCATTGGCACTCTCGGCTTCGCCAAGCGCTGGTTCCTTGCCAACGCCTCGAGCGGGCTGACCCTGGCACCGATGCTTCTCGCTTGGTTCGGCGGCGGGTCCGGCTGGGCGCGCGTGTCGTTGCGCCGCTGGGCAGAGGCCATGCTCGTCTTCGCGGGCCTTTTCGCCAGCGGCTATGTCGCGTTCGTCGGCGCCGAGCAATACTGGCAGTTCCCGACCTACGCCGTCGTCTTCATACCGCTGCTCCTGTGGGCCGCTGTCCGCTTCGGCGCGCAGGGCGCGAGCGGCGCCATCTTCGTCGTGACGCTTATGGCCGTCTATGGGGCGATGCAGGGACGCGGCCCTTTCGTCGCCGCCACGGCGGAGGAGACCGTCCTCAAGCTGCAGGTGTTCCTTGCGGTGATGTCGGCTCCGTTCATCATCCTGGCCGCGCTCATCGAGGAGCGCCAGCGCGCCTCCGAGGAAGTGAGCCTGGCCGAGCAAAAGCTGCAAATGATCCTCGACAACACGCCTGCCTCCATTTATGCGATGGACCGGGCCGGGCGCTACATCCTCGCCAACCGCCGCGCCCGGATCGTGGCAAGCCTGCCGCCCGACTTCATCGGCAAAGCCCGGGACAAGGTCTTACCGGAGGCATTCGCCGCGGAATGCGCCATCTCCGACCGGTTGGCGCTGCAGAGCGACCGTCCGATCAGCCGCGAGGAACGCGTGCGGATCGATGGCGGCGACTACGTTTTCCTGACGACGAAGTTCGCATTGCGCGATGCCCGCGGAGAGGCATACGGCCTGTGCGGAATCTCGACGGATATCACCGAAAGCAAGCGTTTCGTCGAGGCGTTGGAAGCCAGCGAGGCGCGTTTCCGCATCATGGCGGAGACCGTCCCTGCCATCCTGTTCACGGCCGACCAGGAGGGGCGCTGGGAATATGCGAGCCCGCGCTTCTTCGACTTTACCGGCCTTTCTCCGGTTGCGGCAGGCGGCCCGGCTTGGTCGGAGCTCGTTCACCCGAAGGACATAGAGCGCGTCACCAAGGGATGGCGGCAGTCGACCACCATGGGAGAGCCATTTTTCCAGGAGCTGCGCCTGCGCGCCGCGGATGGCCGGTACTACTGGTTCCTTGCACGAGGGCGCCCGATCCGCGACGCGCAGGGCGCCATCGAGCGCTGGTTCGGAGCGGCGGTGGAGATCGATGAGCAGAAGCGAGCCGAGCACGAGCTGCAGCGTGCCAACGAGCGTTTGGCTGCCATCCTCGCCAGCATCAGCGACTATTACTACACGCTCGACCAGGAACTGCGTATCACGGCGGTGAACCCACAGGCGGCGGCCTTTTGGAACGTCGAGGCCTCGCAAATTCTCGGACGCGGCATTTTGGACGCATTCCCGAGCCTGAGGGGGAGCGCCGTCGAGGTGGCATACCGGGAGGCGCTGAGCAAGCGAATGCCGGTGCGCCTCGAGTTCATGAGCGCGATCCGCCCCGGCCGCTGGACGGACGTGAACATTTACCCGTTGGATGCAGGTATCAGCGTGTTCAGCCGCGATATCACCGACCGCAAGCGCGTCGAGCAGGATCTGCACGAACTGAGCGGCCGCGTGCTGCGCTCGCAGGACGAAGAGCGCCGACGCATTGCGCGGGAGCTGCACGACGGTACCGCGCAAAATATCGCCGCCATCGCACTCATCCTGCGGCGGCTGTCCGAGCGCCCAGAGGCGCGTGCGGAAGACATGCAGAAGCTGCTGGAGGATTCATTGGGCATGGCGGACCAGAGCCTGTCCGAGATGCGTACGCTCTCTTATCTGCTGCATCCCCCGCTGCTTGACGAGATCGGTCTGGAGTCGGCCGTGCGCTGGTACGTCAACGGCTTCACACGGCGCAGCGGCATCAAGGTCAGCGTGCACATTTCGCCCGAGGTCGGGCGGCTTTCCTCCGATGCCGAGACGGCGCTGTTCCGCGTCATCCAGGAGAGCCTCGGAAATGTGCATCGGCATTCCGGCAGCAAGACCGCGACCGTCGAGATCAGGCGGACACCCGCCGAACTGGTGCTGACCATCTCGGACAAGGGCGGCGGGATCCAGGCCGCGTCTCCCAAGAGTGAGGCCGACATTCGCTCGCTCGGTGTCGGAATCGCCGGCATGAGCGTCCGCCTGCAGCAGCTCGGCGGCCGGCTCGAGGTCTTGTCGACGAAGCGGGGCACGACGATACGGGCGGTTATCCCGCAAGACGCTACGTGAGCAGGGCTTGACGCAGGCGGTGCGCCGTCCTCACCCGCCACATACCGCGGGTTTCCGTCAACTGTGGGGCAATGACCCGAGGGAAACCGATCGCCCAACCCCATAATGTCGCTTGTGTGGTGCCGCCGCTTAGCGTTCCCCCCACAGTCTGCTCGGCTTCCTGTTCTGTTGCGCTGCGCCCTGCGCGACAACACTCACGTCGGAGGATGGCGCTCATGCGCTCGCGCGCAGCCTGTCTCGCCTTATTGCTCTTGACCGCTGCCGCCGCGTGCTCGTCGGGCAAGGCGCAATACGGGCAAACACCTCCGCCCGGCGTGGTCGACGCGTCCGATCCGCTTCTCCTCCCGCCCTATATGACAGAGCGACCGGCACCCAGCACCCTCTCCGCCGTTCAATGGCCGCAGCGTCTCTAGTGCGGGCGGCCCGCGCTACCAATCGAGCCGGCAAGCGCGGAGCGTTCGTGAGACGGCGCCAGCGTCCTCAGCGCGTTTGACAGGGTCGCCTTCAGCTGTTCGCCGTCCCATGGCTTGCGAACGAGCAGCGCGCGGCCGGGAGCTTCGCTGTCCAGCAAGAACATCGGGGAGTAACGGGTGCTGTAAACGATCGCGATGTTCGGGTTCGCCGCTTTGGCGAGGCGCGCGAGATCCGGCCCCTCGATGCTGCCGGCGAGGACGATGTCCGTCAGCAGAAGCTCGATCGACGGATCCGCTCGGATCGTCGCAAGCGCCGCCTCGCTGCTTTGCGTTGTGAGCGCGCGGTAGCCGAGGGATCCAAGCAGAACCGCGGCCATATCGAGCACCCGGTCGTCATCGTCGACAACCAGGACGCTCGCGGGATTGGTTTCCATAACGTCCTCCTCGGGATTTGCGCCACAGTGGCAACTCGCCGCTTCGCTCTCCTCGGCCTTCTTCGGAGAATGTGCGGCTTTCGGGCGTGGCCGTGCGGGTGCGCGCTAC
This sequence comes from Allostellaceae bacterium, assembly GCA_036383115.1. Lineage (GTDB taxonomy): Bacteria > Pseudomonadota > Alphaproteobacteria > ATCC43930 > CGMCC-115725 > DAHUYF01. The sequence continues at coordinate 681 of DASVOY010000459.1, read as the reverse complement.
CGCTTTGGGTTCCAGCGTCGCCGCATATTGCAGCAATTCAGCAGCGGCGCCGGGCGAGTGCAGACCGCCGGCCCGCTGGCGGCAGCGCCTGGCCTGAGCATGCAACGCGTAACAGATCGGGTTCGACAATGGAGATGGCTGGCCTTGTCTGCGCGGAGTTGGTCCCCGTTGCAGCATCGCCTCAGTTCCCGATTTTCGGGAATCGTAGCCGAGCGACTCGCCACCTTCTGTTCGCAACCACACAGATGGTCCAAAAAAGCTCACTTGACGGCAAGATTTTTGGTGGCGGGCTTGGTATACGGGATACCCTGCACATGCGGTTCGGCGCGACACGCAGCCTATGAATGGAGCAGATCGTCGAAGTGAGCGCGGATCGCCGCATAGCACTCGCACGCTCGAGCTTCGAGGGCCCTGCGGTCGGTGACGGTCACGCGGCCATGGCGATACTCGATGATCCCAGCCTTCTGCAGTGCGTTGGCCGCAATGGAGACGCTTGCGCGCTGAACGCCCAGCATCATGGCGAGAACCTCGTGGGTGATCGCAAAGCTGTCCGAGCCCGCGCTGTCGTGGGCGATCAGCAGCCAGCGACAGCAACGCTGCTCGATGGAATGAATACTGTTGCATGCGGCTGTCTGAGCGAACTGGGCGACAGCGGCTTCCACGTAGCGGAGCATGAGGCTT
>DASVOY010000458.1:0-4702 GCA_036383115.1 Allostellaceae bacterium | reverse complement strand
CGCTCACTGCGCCGCTTCGGACGCGGGCGCGACGCGGACCAGCTTGATGCGTTTGCCGGCGGCGGTGAGGGCGAGGCGGCCATGCTTCAGGTCGAGCGCGTCCCTGCCGAAGAGCTCGGCGCGCCAACCCTGGAGCGCGCGCACCGGCGCCGCGTCGTCCGCGGCGATCAACTCGAGGTCCTCGGTATCGGCGACGAGCTTCTGCGCTACGTCGTTCTCCTCCGCGCGCAGCTTCAGGAGAACACGCAGCAGATCGACCAGCGGGCCCAGCCCCGGCGGCGGCTCATGCCGCGGCGGCGGCGGCGGGTACTCGCTCTCCGGCGTGGCGAGCACGCGCGCCACCGCGGCCAGCACCTCGCCGCCCAGCCTGCCCTCGGCGAAGTTCTTGCCGAGGCCGCGGGTGCGGGAAAGCTCGGCGACCGTGGCCGGCGCATGGGCGGCGATCTCCAGCACCGCCTCGTCGCGCAGCATGCGGTTGCGCGGCAGGTTGCGCTGCTGCGCCGCCGCCTCGCGCCACGCGGCCAGCTCGCGCACCAGCGCCAGGAGCTTGCGGTTGTTGCTCCGGACCTTGAAGCGCCGCCACGCTTCGGCCGGGTCCTGGCGATAGGTCGCGGGATCGGTGAGCGTGCCCATCTCCTCGGCGAGCCAGGAGGAGCGCCCGCTCTTCTCCAGCCGCGCCTCCAGCTTCTCGTAGACGGTGCGCAGCGGCACGACGTCGGTCAGCGCATAACGGAGCTGCCGCTCGGTCAAGGGGCGGTGCGACCAGTCGGTGAAGCGCGAGGATTTGTCGATGTGGGCGCCGGCAAGCCGCCCGGCCAGGGTCTCGTAGCTCACCGCGTCGCCGAAGCCGCAGACCATGGCCGCGACCTGGGTATCGAAGAGCGGCGCCGGCACCGCGCCGGCCAGGTTGACGAAGATCTCGATGTCCTGCCGTGCGGCGTGGAAGACCTTGAGCACGTCCGGATCGGCCATCAGATCGAACAGCGGCGCGAGGCCGATGCCGGGCGCCAGCGGGTCGATCGCGGCGGCCTCCTCCGGCCCGGCGATCTGCACCAGGCAGAGCTGCGGCCAGTAGGTCTTGTCGCGCATGAACTCGGTATCGACCGTGACATAGCCGGCCTGGGCTTGGTGCCGGACGAAGGCGGCGAGCGCGTCGGTGGTGTCGATTAAATTCATGGCGGTGCTATACACGAAACGCCGCCGCCGACAAAGCCGCGCCGGGGCAGCTTGACAAAGCGCCCCTTCCGTGGCTTTTCCGCCTTCCCTAGCGGCTATGACCGGGTTGACGCCGATGCATCCCTACCGAACCCATACCTGCGGCGAGCTGCGCCTGCGCGATGCCGGGCGGCAGGTGCGCCTTGCCGGCTGGGTGCATCGCAAGCGCGACCATGGCCAGCTGCTGTTCATCGACCTGCGCGACCACCACGGCATCACGCAATGCGTGATCGACAGCTCGAGCCCGCTCTTCCCCTTGGCCGACGCGCAGCGGCTCGAGAGCGTCATCAGCGTCACCGGCACGGTGGCGAAGCGCTCGCCCGAGACGGTCAACCCCAAGCTGCCGACCGGCGAGATCGAGCTGCAGATCACCGATCTCAGCGTGCTCTCCGAGGCCGAGCCGCTGCCCTTCCCGGTCAACGCCGATGCCGACTACCCCGAGGAGATGCGGCTCAAATACCGCTTCCTTGATCTCCGGCGCGAGCAGATGCACAAGCACATCATGCTGCGCTCGCACGTCATCGCCTCGCTGCGCCGGCGCATGATCGAGCAGGGCTTCGCCGAGTTCCAGACGCCGATCCTGACCGCGAGCTCGCCCGAGGGCGCGCGCGATTATCTCGTGCCGAGCCGGCTCCATCCCGGCAAGTTCTACGCGCTGCCGCAGGCGCCGCAGCAGTTCAAGCAGCTGCTGATGGTGGCGGGGTTCGACCGGTACTTCCAGATCGCGCCCTGCTTCCGCGACGAGGCCAGCCGCGCCGACCGCTCGCCCGGCGAGTTCTACCAGCTCGACTTCGAGATGTCGTTCGTGACGCAGGACGACGTCTTCGCCGCGATCGAGCCGGTGCTGCACGGCGTCTTCGTCGAGTTCGCGGGCGACCGCAAGGTGACGCCGCCGCCCTTCACGCGCATCACCTATGACGACGCGCTGCTGAAATACGGCACCGACAAACCCGATCTGCGCAACCCGCTGCTCATCCACGAGGTGGGCGAGGTGTTCCGCGGCTCGGGCTTCAAGGTCTTCGCCGGCGCCGTCGAGAGCGGCGCCGTGGTGCGGGCCATCGCCGTGCCCGCCGTCGCGACGCAACCGCGCAGCTTCTTCGACAAGCTCAATGACTGGGCGCGGGGCGAGGGCGCGCCGGGCCTCGGCTACATCGTCTTCGCGGAGGGCGCCGCCAAGGGTCCCATCGCCAAGTTCCTCGACCCGCCGCGGCTCGAGCGCCTCAAGGCGATCACCGGGCTGGGCGACGGCGACGCCGTGTTCTTCGTCTGCGACAAGAAGCCGGCGGCGGAGAAGCTCGCCGGCGCTGCGCGCACCAAGATCGCGCAGGAGCTCAACCTCGTCGCCAAGAACGAGTTCCGCTTCTGCTGGATCGTCGATTTCCCGATGTACGAGTACAATGAGGAGACCAAGCAGATCGAGTTCAGCCACAACCCGTTCTCGATGCCGCAGGGCGGGCTCGAGGCGCTCGAGACCAAGGACCCGCTCACCATCAAGGCATTTCAGTACGACATCGTCTGCAACGGCGTCGAGCTCAGCTCGGGCGCGATCCGCAATCACCGGCCCGACATCATGTACAAGGCCTTCGCGATCGCGGGCTATCCGGCGTCCGAGGTCGAGGCGCGGTTCGGGGGCATGCTCAACGCCTTCAAATACGGCGCCCCGCCGCATGGCGGCTCGGCGCCGGGCATCGACCGCATCGTCATGCTGCTCGCCGACACGCCCAACATCCGCGAGGTCGTCGCCTTCCCGATGAACCAGCAGGCGCAGGACCTGATGATGGGGGCGCCTGCCCCGGTGCCGCCGGAGCGGCTCAAGGAGCTGCACATCCGCGTGGTGCTGCCGCCAACGGCGAAAGGCTGACGCAAGTGAATGCGCATTCTTTGGGCAGCGAAAACCACGGATACAGTGGTAGGGGCGGGGATGTCCGGCGACCGCCGCGCCATACTATTCTCGGCCGATGCAGCATGACATACTGCGCCCCTTCGTTCGGCCTTTCCCATCGGGATTCATGATGATCTCCAGGCCCTGCCGCGTGTCCTCGATCGTCGCTTGTCTCTGGCTCGGCGCCATGCCGGCGGCCTTTGCCGTCGAGATCGCGCCGCACCGAGCGCTCTATAGCCTGACGCTCGGCTCGGCGAAGTCGAGCAGCGGCGTCGCCGCTGCCTCCGGCGCCATGGTCTACGAATGGGGCGAGACTTGCGACGGCTGGACGGTGCAGCAGCGCTTCCGCCTGCGCCTGCAATATGCCGAGCAGGACGGCGTCGATGTCAGCTCGAGCCTCGTCACCTGGGAGTCCAAGGACGGGCTGCGCTACCGCTTCAACGAGCGCCGGCTGCGCAACGGCGAGCCCGACGAGGAGATCAAGGGCGAGGCGAAGCTCGACGGCGCGGGCAAGGGCGGCACGGCCGAGTTCACGCGGCCGTCAGCGACGACCCTGACCCTGGCGCCGGGCGTCCTCTTCCCGACCGCCCACACCATTCTCCTGATCGAGCGGGCGCAGGCGGGCGAGCAATTCGTTTCCAAGCAGGTCTTCGACGGCGCCACCGTCGAGAACGCCTCGCAGATCACCGCCGTGATCGGCCCCACGCTCAAGCCCGGTGCCGGCAAGGGCGAGCCCAAGCCGCCCGAGACGCCGCTGCTGAAGCGCCCGTCCTGGCGCGTCCGCCTCGCCTTCTTCCCGGCCGACAACAAGTCGGGAGAACCCGATTACGAGCTCGGCATGCGCCTCCTCGACAACGGCGTGTCGCAGGACATGTCGCTCGACTACAGCGACTACGTGATCCGCGCCAAGCTGGACGAGATCGAGGCGCTGCCCCGGCCGAGCTGCTGAGGACTCATTCGTCCTCGTCATCGGCGATGCGCGGCGCCGCGGCGCCGGCCGCCAGACGCGCGGCGGGATTGGTAGCGGCGAACAGGTCGGGCGGGTCGGCGAGCGCCGCCTCGGCGAGCCGGTCGGCGCCGATGCCGATGAGGCGGAAGGCGGTGCCGTCGGCCTCGGCCCGGAGCAGCGGCAAGGCGGCGCGATAGAGCGTCTCGGCGCGCAGCGTCGGATCGGCCAGCTGCCGGCTGCGGGTCAGCACGCGGAAATCGCTGGTCTTGAGCTTGAGCGTGATGCCAGCGGCGGCGCGCTCGGCGCGCGCCAGTCGCCGCGCCAGGCTCTCGCATAGCGGCCGCAGCTCCTCGGCAAGCTGCTCGTATGGTGCGATGTCGCGGGCGAAGGTGGTCTCCGCAGAGATGCTCTTCATCGGCGGATCGGGATCGACGGCACGGTCGTCCTCGCCGCGGGCGAAGCGGGCGAGCCGCCTTCCGATGGCACCGTAGCGCGCGACCAGCTCGCGCTCCGGGCGCTGGCGCAACTCGGCGATGGTGGTGATGCCGTCGCGCGCCAGGCGCTGCTGCAGCGCGGCGCCCACCCCCCAGATGAGGCCGACCGAGCGCGGCCCCAGGAAGTCCAGCGCCTCGCCGCGGCCGATCACGGCGAAGCCC
>DASVOY010000457.1:0-1634 GCA_036383115.1 Allostellaceae bacterium | reverse complement strand
ACCCGAAAATGACATCAACGCCCTGGTCGCCCAGCGCCTTGATGACCATCTCCGCCCCGACTATCTGCTCCGCCGCCATGACACCTCTCCTCGAGCCCGAAACATCGCGCGGGACTAAGCACTTGCGCCGCTGCGAGCGATTTTTGCCCGCCGCCCGGTGATTATCGCCCGTCCCGCGCGAGAGCCGCCAACCTAGTCACCTAAGTCTTTATGGTCAATAGCGCGCGGCGAATAAACGGCAATATTTTCACGGGCAAACTTTCCGAAAATTGCTCGGCGAGCACCCGCTTTTGCAGCGCACCATGCTCCGGCATCTGGTGGCGGAACCAGGTGTATTGCCGCTTCGCATAGCGCCGTGTCGCCTGCTGCGCGGCGGCGACCGCTGCCTCCTGCGAGGTGCGCCCGGCGAGCAGCGCCGCCAGCTCCGGCACGCCCACGGCGCGCATCGCCGGCAGCGCCGGGTCGAGGCCGCGGGCCAGCAGGGCTGCCACCTCGGCTGGCGCCCCCTGCTCCATCATCCGGAGGAAGCGCGCGTCACAGGCGGCGTAGAGCTCGGCCCTGGCCGGCAGCAGCAGCACGACGGCGGCCGGCGGGCCTGCCGCCGGCCCCTGTCCGCGGCGCCAATCGGCGAGTGGGCGTCCGGTCGCCGCCACCACCTCATAGGCGCGGATGAGGCGCTGCGTATCGCCGGCCGCCAAGCGCTGTGCCGCTTCCGGGTCGCGCGCCGCGAGCGCCTGGCGGAACGCCTCGCCGCCGAGATGGGCATGGAGGGCCCGCGCCGCCTCGCGCTCCACCGCCGGCACCGGCGGGACCGGTGCCAGCCCCTCGAGCAATGCCCGCAGATAGAGGCCGCTGCCGCCGGTGAGGACAGGGACACTGCCCGCCTCGCGCGCCGCGGCGATCTCGGCGAGAGCCAGCGTGCGCCAGCGCCCGGCCGAGCACGCCTCGGCGGCATCGATCACGCCATAGAGCCGGTGCGGCGCGCGCGCCAGCTCGGCGGCGCCTGGACGCGCCGTCAGCACGCTGAGGTCGCGATAGACCTGCATGCTGTCGGCATTGATGATCGTGCCGCCGAGCGCCTCGGCGATGGCGAGCGCGAGCGCCGACTTGCCGCTGGCGGTGGGGCCGGCGACGACGACCAATGCGGATGACGGATGCGCCATGGCCGGGTTTTAGCACGGGGCCGTACACCGGCGTGCGCCGTCGACATTAAGCGATCCGTAAGCGGTTCCTCCTATCTCCTTGATCTCCAGGGGGAGTGGAGATGAGCAGCAGCTATTCATTGCCCAAGATCGGCGAGGGGCGCATCGCCGGGTTCACCTCGCTGATGGTCGGCGTGATGTCGGTCGGCGCGGTGCTGTGCCTGCGCTTTCCCGGCTGGCTCACCACGCCCGAGCTGCGCACCAGCTACGATCTCGAGCTGCTGCGCCTCATCCTGGCGCTGGCGATGGCGTCCGCCGTGGTCATGGGCCTCATCACCTTCGTCCTCAACCGGCGCAAGCATCTGGGCGCACTCGGCATCAGCGCCATCATCCTCGCCATGCTGCTGGGCGGGCCCTATGTCGAGATCCCTGACTTCCGGCAATCGTCGGCATATCTCGGGCTCGACTGGCTGCTGCTCGACCTGTTCTTCA
>DASVOY010000456.1:0-1882 GCA_036383115.1 Allostellaceae bacterium | reverse complement strand
CCTCGCCCTCGAGCTCGGTGCCCACAGGGTACTTCTCGACGAAGGCCTCCCACGGGTTCGCCATGGTCTGCTTCACGCCGAGGCTGATGCGCCGCTTCTGCGGGTCGACGTCGAGCACCATCACCTCGACCTCCTGGCTGGTCGAGACGATCTTGCCGGGATGCACGTTCTTCTTCGTCCAGCTCATCTCCGAGACGTGGACGAGCTCCTCGACACCGGGCTCCAGCTCGACGAAGGCGCCGTAGTCGGTGATGTTGGTCACGCGGCCCTTGTAGCGCGCGCCGGACGGGTATTTGAGCTCGACGCCCTCCCACGGATCGGCCTCGAGCTGCTTCATGCCCAAGGAGATGCGCTGCGTCTCCGGATTGAAGCGGATGACCTGCACCTTGACGGTCTGGCCGATATGCAGCGCCTCGGAGGGATGGTTGATGCGTCGCCAGGCGATGTCGGTGACGTGGAGCAAACCGTCGACGCCGCCGAGATCGACGAAGGCGCCGTAATCAGTGATGTTCTTGACCACGCCCTGGAGGATCTGGCCCTCCTTGAGGCTCGCCACCAGCTCGGAGCGCGCCTCGGCGCGGCTCTCCTCGAGCACGGCGCGGCGCGAGACGACGATGTTGCCGCGCGAGCGGTCCATCTTGAGGATCTGGAAGGGCTGTGGCGAGCCCAGCAGCGGAGTGATATCGCGCACCGGGCGGATATCCACCTGGCTGCCCGGCAGGAACGCGACCGCGCCGCTCAGATCGACCGTGAAGCCACCCTTTACCCGGCCGAAGATCACGCCGGTGACGCGCTCATTGGCCTGGAAGTTCTTCTCGAGCTGAGTCCAGGCTTCCTCGCGCCGCGCCTTCTCGCGCGACAGCTGCGCCTCGCCGTTCTTGTCTTCCATCCGCTCGAGATAGACCTCGACGGTGTCGCCGGGCTTTATCTCCGGCGGCCGCCCCGGCGGGGCGAATTCCTTGAGCGCGACGCGCCCTTCGGATTTGAGCCCGACATCGATGAGCACCTGATCGTTCTCGATGGCGAGCACGACGCCCTTGATGACGGTGCCCTCGAGTCCTGACTTGGTGCCGAGCGACTGATCGAGCAGCGCGGCGAAGCTCTCCTTGCCTGCCTCGGTTCGGTGTTGTGCAGCGACGGCCATCAATTCTCCAACTTTCCCCTCTACGAGCCGCCGCGCCGCCGGGGATGGAGCGGAGCGCGACAGGCCGCCGACAAGCGCGGGCGCGGCGGAGTGGGCCCGTTGTCCTGCATGGTTAAGAAAGCGCTGAGATCAGCTCTTCGCGAGCTTCCGGCCGATGAAATCGAGCGCCGCGGCAAAGGCGGCATCGGCGTCGAGCGCGGTCGTGTCGAGAACGAAAGCGTCGCCGGCCGGCACCAAAGGCGCCGCCCGACGCTGACTGTCGCGCGCGTCACGATCCTTCATGTCCTGCAGGACACGCGCATATATAGCTCTGCCGCCGCTTTCTCGCAACTCCTGGAATCGGCGCCGTGCCCGCGCCTCGAGGGTGGCGGTGACGAAGAGCTTGGCATCGGCATCCGGGCAGATCACGGTGCCGATGTCACGCCCGTCGAGCACGGCCCCCGCGGCCCCTCCCGGCGGATGCCGGGCGAAATCGCGCTGAAACGCGAGGAGCGCCCGGCGCACGGCGGGTATCGCCGCTACCACCGAGGCAGCCTGAGCGATCCGCTCCTCGCGCAGCCGCGGATCGCCGAGATCGCCGGCGCGCACGCGCCTCGCGGCGGCTTCCGCGACCGAGACATCGGCGGGGTCGCCGCCGCTCTCCAGCGCATGGAGCGCGGCGGCGCGGTAGAGCCCGCCGGTGTCGAGATGCGCAAGGTCGAAACGGCGCGCCAGGCGGCGGGCGAGCGTGCCCTTGCC
>DASVOY010000455.1:0-2723 GCA_036383115.1 Allostellaceae bacterium | reverse complement strand
CTCCTCGCCGTCCATGGAGTCGACGGCGTCGGCGGCGATCACCACGCGATAATCGCGGTTGGTCGCCTCGAAGCCGCAGCACAGCACGCAGGACGAGGTGTTGATGCCGGCGAGAATCAGCGTGTCGACGCCGAGCTTCCGCCGCAGCACGAAGTCGAGGCCGGTGCCGAAGAACGGGCTGTAGCGCTTCTTGCCGCCGACGACGATGTCGCGCTTGTCGAGCAGCGCCGGGATGATCTCGGTGCCCTTGCCGCCGATGATGTTGTGGCGCGACATGCCCTTGCGCGCCTTGGCCGGGTCGCTCTCGATGGCGCGCCAGAAGGAATTGGCTGCGATCTCGCCGGGATCGCGGTACTCGGTCACGACATGGACGATCGGCACGCCGCGCTGGCGCAGGTCGCTGAAGAGATCGGCGGCGCGGCCGATGACGGGCCCGCAGCGCTCCGCCGGCAGCGGCAAGGTCGCGACCTCGGGATCGAGGTGCCCGCGATGCATGTCGATCGCCACCGCCGCGGTACGCTTGGGATCAAGCCGGATCATCGTCCCTCCTCTCGCCGCGCATGCTTCGGCTCAAGGATGAAGCCATTCCCCGCGGCCGGCAAGCGGTCTCGCCGCCGCGCCGCGGAACTCAGATCGCGTGCGCATGGCGGCTCGCCGCCGGATCGAGATAGCTGTCGAACAGCGCCGCCACGACCCGCGCCAGCATCCGGCAGTCCTCGGCAATGACGACGACATCCCCGTCGAGCCGCACGATGCCCGCTCCCGCGAGCTCCGCCAGCGCCGCACGCTCGGCAGCGAGCGCGTTCGCATCCCTGCGGTGCCGGGCGGCGATCTCGCCGAGATCGGCCCGCAGATAGCACATCAGCCGCTCGATAATCTCGCCGCGGAAGCGATCATCGGCCGTCAGGACGACGCCGCGCGTGACGGCGAGGCGATGGCTGGAGACGGCCTCGCCATAGGCGCGGATCTGCGGCGTGTTCTGAACGTAGCCCTGCGGCCAAGCGCCGATCGAGGAGGCGCCGAACCCGATCAGTATCTCGGAGCTGTCGGTGGTATAGCCCTGGAAGTTCCGGTGCAGCGTACCGGTCACCAGCGAACGGGCGAGATCATCGTCCGGCCGCGCGAAATGATCGAGACCGATCGGGACATATCCGCCGTCCATCAGGCTTTCCGCAATGGCTTCGGCCTGGGCATGGCGGAGAGCGGCATCCGGAAGCGCGGCCTCGTCGATACGGCGCTGGTGCGGTTTCATCGCCGGCACATGCGCGTAGCCGAAGACCGCGAGCCGGTCCGGCGCGAGCTCGACCGCGCGCGCCACGGTGTCGCGGCAGGAGGCGACGGTCTGCAGCGGCAGCCCGTACAGCAGGTCGAAATTGATGGCGCCGATGCCGGCCGCCCGCAGCGCCTCGGCCGCGCGCCGCGTCTCGGTGAAACTCTGCACCCGGTTTATCGCCTGCTGTACGGCGGGATCGAAGGATTGGACGCCAAGGCTCGCGCGGGTCATGCCGCATGAGGCAAGCGCCGCAATCATATCGTCGGACAGCCGGCGCGGGTCGATCTCGACCGCCAGCTCGGCGCTCTCCTCGACGGCAAAGCGGTGATGAACGAGCGTCATCACCCGCTCGAACGCCGCCGGCCCGATGATCGTCGGCGTGCCGCCGCCCCAGTGGAGATGCCGGACACGCAGGCGGCCCGGCAGGAGCTCGGCCACCAGCTCGATCTCGGCGCAGAGCGCGTCAACGTAGCGCGCGATCGGCGCGTCATGACCAGGCACCTTGGTGTGGCAACCGCAATACCAACAAAGTGAATTGCAGAACGGGACATGCAGGTACAGCGAGACGCGCGCGGCGGGATCGATCCTGGCGAGCCACGTCCGATAGGCCGCCTCGCCGATGGCCGGCGTGAAATGCGGCGCGGTCGGATAGCTGGTGTAGCGCGGTATCCGCCGGTCCTCGTATCGACGTATGAGCGCCTCGTCCATGTCCTATCTCTCTTAGGCGACCGGCCGGTCGGGATAGGCGAGCTCATGCCGGGAGCGCCACTCGTCCTTCACGCAGTTGACGATGATCGATCGCCGGATGCCGCCGATCGGGCACTTGCCGAAGCCGTGCCAGGTATCGGTCATGGGATCGTGCAGGCAAATGGCATCGGCCGCTCCTCCGTACCGCTCGTCAATAGCCGAGGGGGCCGGCAGGCGAATTGATCCAGGTCAACCGTGCCCACACCCGCCGGTCGAGGCGCCCTTTCCTAGCCATCCGGCCGATGGCGGCGGCGCTCGCGTCGGACCACATCACCTTCATCATTGCCGGGAGTTGTTCCATGAGTGACGCCGCCGCCGATCCCCTCGCCCTGCTTTCCGACCGTCTCGCCGCGCTCGTCGACGGCGCAGCGCGCAGTGTCGTCGCCGTCCGTGCCGGAAGGCGCTGGTCGACGAGCGGCATTCACTGGCGGCCGGGCATCGTCGTCACCGCCGAGGAGGCGCTCGAGCGCGATGAGGACATCGCGCTGACGCTGCCCGACGGGCGGCGCGTCGCTGCCACGCTCGCCGGCCGCGATCCCAGCACCGACGTCGCCGTGCTGCGCTTCCCGCCCGACGGATTGCCGGTCGCGCAAGCCGGCGACGCCGCCAATCTCCGTCCGGGCCATCTCGTCCTGGCGGTCGGGCGGTACGATGGCGGGCCGATCGCAAACCAGGGCATCGCCGCCTTCGTTGGCGCGCCATG
>DASVOY010000454.1:0-3463 GCA_036383115.1 Allostellaceae bacterium | reverse complement strand
GGACACGAAAGTCTGGCGATGGTCATGCGCTATGCTCATGCGCAGGATCATGTTATCGATGGTGCGCTCGACCGTCTCGAGGACGGAACGGCGGTCGAACATCCGCGAACGCGCAGTGACCAGAAATCCTGACAGAACTACACCAGAATTACACACGCGCCCCCGTCTCAAGATGACGGATCTAGGGCCAACAGACCACAAGCCTCTGATTTTATTGGTGCCCCTGGAGGGACTTGAACCCCCACTCCCTTGCGAGAAACAGATTTTGAGTCTGCCGCGTCTACCATTCCGCCACAGGGGCACTGGGCGCAGGCCCACTATAGTGGCGACGAATCGGTGGTCAACGGCGCGGACGCTTGCGGCACCGCGCGCCCTCGGGTAGATCGCGCGCCGGCACCGGGCGAGGGGAACGGGAATGGCAGGGCGCTACTTCGAGGATTTTCGCGTCGGCGAGGTGATTGCGCTGGGCAGCCGCACGCTGGACCAGGACGAGATCATCGCCTTCGCCCGCGAGTTCGATCCGCAGCCCTTCCACACCGATCCCGAGCGCGCACGCCAGAGCGCCTTCGGCGGCCTCGTCGCCAGCGGCTGGCACACGGCGGCGATCTACATGCGGCTCGCCGTCGACGGCTTCATCCGCGGCGTCGCCGTCAGCATGGGCTCGCCCGGCATCGACAAGATCGAATGGCTGAAGCCGGTGCGGCCGGGGGACACGCTAACGGGGCGCGTCACCATCCTCGACGCCGTCCCCTCCAAGAGCCGCACCGACCGCGGCACGCTCAAGACCCTGGGCGAGCTCCTCAACCAGCATGGCGAGGTGGTCATCGCCATCCGCGGCGCCGGCTTCTTCGGCCGCCGGCCGCGCTGACCGGCGGCTCGACGCCCGTTCAGCCGGTGATGATGTGCGGCACGAAGCGCGCGGTGTTGGTGGTGACGGGTGAGCGCTCCTCGCGGATTCCCATCCCGCAAGCCTGGGCCGCGGCCACCCAGCACCCACACGGTGACGTTGGCGCCGCCAGCGCCGCTAGACCATCGCTCGCAAATCCGCTTCCGCCGCGAGCAACGCCTCGGCGGCGCTCCGTGCTTCGCGCTCGAGCGCCTGTCTGCGCGCGAGGATCTCTTTGCTGAAGGCGGCGAGTTGCGCGACGCCCTCCGACAGCGCCCGTTCGAGCCTGGCCCTTTCGGTCAGGATTCTCTGCTCGACGGTTTGCTTGTCGGTGGCGGAGACGCCTTTCTTGGGATCGAACACGAAGCGCGCCTCCTGCCGCTGGCGCCACGCCTTCAGGCGCTTCAGGACAACGGGGCCGAAGCCGGGGACCGCAAGGACCCGCTGATCGACGATGTCCGCGGCCGTCGCGATGCCATAGGATTGCAGCACGGTGATCTTCGCGTCGCCCACGCCTTTGATGTTGGCGCCGTCCAACGGGCAGCGGTCGAGGAACGCCGTCAATTGCGCGCCTTCCCGGTTCGTCTCCAGATCCTGGAGGCGGCGCAGACGCTCATGCGGGAGCCGGTCATAATCCGCCTTGAGCTTCTCCAGCGCCAATCGCCGCTGCACAAACTCCTCGTTTCCCGCCTCGATCTTCCATTGGCGCTCGATCGTGCTCCAGCGCTCGCGGGCCTTGAGCCAGGCCTGCTCGAGCTCGGCCTTGCTACGTTTCTTCACCGGGCGCATCGCGGCCCAGGACAGTAGGATGAGAATCGCCACCGCCAAGGGCCAGAAGGTCGCGTCGGCAACCTTCGACATCGGGCCGACGAACTTCGCCACCGGAATGATGACGACGGTCGTCAAAACGAGCGCGATGGCCATCCGCTTGCGCGGCCGCGCCTGTGTTATCGGCGGCGAGGCCTTCGCCTTCGACTTCAGCGCCGCCGGCGGCGGCAAGGGCGGCGCGGCGCCCGGATCTTGAATGGCGCGCAGTTCCTGCCACAGCGCCGCGATGTCGATGCCGCCGGGCTGCGGCCCGGATCCTCCCAGGAAAACGACCGGGAAGAGCACGAAGCCGCCGAGCGCCTCGATCTCGCACCAGGGGCATTTGCCGAGCGCGGCATGGTATTCATGCGCCGGGTTCGCCGCGCATTTCCGCAGGCCGCGCGCCAGCTCGCCCAGCGCGGCGATCCACTCTTCCGGCTTGGGGCGCGAACCCTCGCGCGATCCCTCGGGCGAGAACGCCCGCTCAAACAACAGCGCCAGGTTCCTGGTGACGCCGTTCAGGCCCAGGCTGCCCGGCGGCGGCTTCATCTGCAGGGCGAGAGCGTTGGCGCCGTAGGCGAAGCGATACTCCCTGATCGCGCGCTCGATCGGCATGTCGCCGGCGCCGAGATAGAGCCCGGAAAAGGGATGTCTTGCCATGAACAGGAGCTGGAACACGATCACGGCGAGGCCGAAATTGTCGTGGTTCGGCGTTCTGAGGATCTGCTTGTAGCTGGTGAGGCTTTGGAATTCCGGCGGCTGATGCGTCGACACGCCGACATCGCAGAACCAGCGCTGTCTGCCGGCGCTCACCTGAAAGCTGTCGCAATCGATGAGCTTCACGGTCGCGTCCGCAGCCACGACGAGGTTGCCGTGGTTGACGTCGCCGATGACATGCCCGCTCTCATGGATCACCGCGAAGGCGCGCGCGGCGTTGGCGGCGGCGTGGATGAGGAAGGCCCACCCCGCCGAGGGAAATTCCTGGAGACGCAGCTTCGGGCTGTAGAGGTTGAACGCCGGCTTGTGGCCGGAGATCCTCGGCATCAGGAATCCCAGGACGGGGCCGCCGCGCGATGCCTCGTGGATCGGGCTCGTCGGCCACGCCGCCAGCTTCAAGAGCCGGTCGCTGCCGAGTTTCGCCATGGCGACGATCTTTGCCGATTTCTCCGTGCCGGGACGGTGGTGGTAGAGCTTGGCGACGAGGTCGCTCCGATCGGCGAGCGCATAGACGCTGCCTTCGCCGCCCCGGCCCAGCTCGGCGCCGAGGCGCAGCGGACGCCCGCTCGCGTCAACCAGCGGAAGCGGATTTGGCTGCTGCAGCATGGGTCGCCGGCGGTTTGTCCTGCGGCGCCGGACGGCGCGTGGCCATGACCAATGTCTTGTCGTCGTCCGTCCGGTCGCAGACCTGCTTCGAGCCGAGATATTGCGCCAAGGCCGGCGATGTCTCGCTCTTCTCCGACGGCTTCGTCCCCGCGAGCCAGCGGAAGAGCGGTCGAAAGAAAGGAGCGTGAGCGGTCTTGCCCCTGAGGTCGAGCACGAGACGCTCGATCCCGTCGGTGAACAGCGCCACCTCGTCGATCGGACCCGGACGGATTTCGATCTCGAGCGCGTTGGCCGCATCGCGCTGCGTCACGAAATTGGTGGTGTTCGCGAACTCGCCGTGCTGCGGCCAGAACACCCAACCGTAGCCGTCGCGGTCATGGCGCGGCGACACCACGATCGCGCCATCGCCGATCTGGAAGAACACGGCGCGGTCCTCGGCGATCGCGG
>DASVOY010000453.1:0-3339 GCA_036383115.1 Allostellaceae bacterium | reverse complement strand
CCTATTGCCTGGCCGCGCCGGGCCATCCGTTCCACGGGCCCTATCACGACGCCGAGTATGGCTTCCCGTCACGGGACGACCGGGCGCTGTTCGAGCGGCTCGTGCTGGAGATCAATCAGGCCGGCCTCTCCTGGCTCACCATCCTGATGAAGCGCCAGGCCTTCGCCGAGGCTTTCGCCGCCTTCGACATCGACGAAGTCGCGGGTTTCGGCGCCCGCGACAAGCGGCGGCTCATGGCCGATCAGCGCATCATCCGCAACCGCCTCAAGATCGACGCGGCGATCGACAATGCCCGCCGTGTCCAGGCGCTGCGGGAGAGCCACGGCTCCTTTGCCGGCTGGCTCGACGCCCATCACCCCTTGCCCAAGGACGAGTGGGTTAAGCTCTTCCGCAAGACCTTCCGCTTCACCGGCGGCGAGATCACCGGCGAGTTCCTGATGAGCTTGGGCTATCTGCCGGGAGCGCATGAGGCGTCGTGTCCCGTCTACGCGAAGATCCTCCGCCTCGATCCGCCGTGGCGACGCGAAGCGCCTGCTCGCTCAATAAGCGATCCGAGGAAGGCGCTATCGACCCTCGGTCGAGAGGCTGCCAAAAAATAAGGCAAGATCGACGGTCGATCTTGCCAGAGCTTTTGCAGTTAAGTCTGCGGTCTCTTATGCGAGGGCCGTCTCCCCCGACCGTCCCTTAACGGCAAATCCTCCCTAAACTTGGGCCTCGTCGCACTCTTGCGGTGCGAACTGCAAAGGCGAAAGAATTGTACGAAAGCACGCCCTCGTAGTCACGTGAATTGTGCGTGGCTCTGCTCTTTTTGTCGGCAAAAAAGAGGTAATCGCGTCACAGCACCGCGAATTTGACGAGGAAGAGGGCGGCAAGCACAACCAGAGGGATGCTTGCCTCGCGCGCTCGGCCGGCGAGCAGCTTGACGGCGGCGTAGGCGATGAAGCCGAAGGCGATGCCGTTGGCGATCGAGAAGGTGAGCGGCATGGTGATGGCGGTGACGACCGCCGGGGCGTACTCCGTGACATCCTCCCAGTCGAGCTCGGCCAAGCCGCGCGTCATCAGGCAGGCGACGTAGAAGAGGGCGGGGGCGGTCGCATAGGCCGGGACGGTGCCGGCCAGCGGCGCGAGGAAGAGGCTCGCCAGGAAGAGGGCGGCCACCACCACCCCGACCAGGCCGGTGCGCCCGCCCGCCCGGACCCCGGCGGCGCTCTCGATGTAGCTGGTCACGGTCGAGGTGCCGAGGAGCGCGCCGGCGATGGTGGCAATGGAATCGGCGATGAAGGCGCGGCCGAGCCGAGGGATGCGGCCGTCGCGGTCGACCAGCCCGGCGCGGTAGGCGACGCCGACCAGCGTGCCGGTATTGTCGAAGAGGTCGACGAAGAAGAAGGCGAAGACGATCGTCACCAGCCCGACATCCAGGGCGCCGACGATGTCGAGCCTAAGGAGGGTGGGGGCGAGGCTGGGCGGCAGGGAGAGCACGCCGGCAAAGTGGGACACGCCCAGGAGCACGCCGGCCGCCGTGGTGGCCAGCACGGCGATGATGATGGCGCCGGGGACGCGCCGGCTGTCGAGCGCCACCATGACGAGGAACCCGGCGACCGCCAGCAGGGTCGGCGGCGCCTTGACGTCGCCCAGGGTCACCAGCGTCTCGGGCGAACCCACGACGATGCCGGCGTTCTTGAGGGCGATGATGCCGAGGAACAGGCCGATGCCGGCGGAGATCGCCATCTTCTGCGATTTCGGGATGGCGTCGGCGATCCACTCGCGGATCCGCGTCAGGCTCAGCACCAGGAACAGCATGCCCGACAGGAAGACGGCGCCCAACGCCACCTGCCAGGAGTAATGCATGCCCTTGACGACGCCGTAGGTGAAATAGGCGTTGAGGCCCATCCCCGGGGCCAGCGCCAGCGGGTAGTTGGCGTAGAGCGCCATGATGAGCGTGCCGAGGGCCGAGCCCAGGCAGGTGGCGACGAAGACGGCACCCTTGTCCATCCCGGCATCGCCCAGGATCATCGGGTTGACGAACATGATGTAGGCCATGGTGAGGAAGGTCGTCAGCCCCGCCACCACCTCGGTGCGCACGGTCGTGCCATGCGCCGTCAGCTCAAAATACCGCTCCAGCATGAATCCCCCTTGGCGCCGCCGCCGGCCTCCGAGCCGAACCGGGCCGGGCGAGCCGCGCGGGCCAATATTCGCCCCGGTGCTACCGGCTTGGCTAGCCTCGGCGGACGGGCGCGACAGAGCTACAGGTATGGCGGCGGGCGAGGGGCCGGGGGACGCGCCGATGGCCGCGGGCGGGCAGGGTCGCGCGGCAGAAAACCGCGGCTCCGGCGCGCTCGGGCGCGGAATGTTTCACGTGAAACCTACATTTGTGCGATCAAATCAGCGACCGAGTGGATCATAGAGAGGCCGGCTGTGGGCCAGTCTCTGCTCACAGGAAAGCGCGCCGCGCTTCATGGTGGACCAGCCGAGAATCGCCGCCGGTCCCGCCATCATCTTTTCCGCCGCGTGGACATCGCCGCCCGCCTTCCCTAAAGTCCGGCCGCCTTCGGGCTGGCTTCGCGAGGTCGCATGCGTCTTTCCGCCTATTTCCTGCCGCTGCTCCGGGAGAATCCGAGCGAGGCGCAGATCGTCTCGCATCGCCTCATGCTGCGCGCCGGCATGATCCGCCAGGCGAGCGCCGGCATTTATTCCTGGCTGCCGCTCGGCTTCCGCGTGCTGCAGAAGGTCGAGCAGATCGTGCGCGAGGAGCAGGATGCCGCGGGCGCGCTCGAGATGCTGATGCCGACGATCCAGCCGGCCGAGCTGTGGCAAGAGAGCGGGCGCTACGAGGATTACGGCAAGGAGATGCTGCGCTTCCAGGACCGCCATGAGCGCTGGATGCTCTATGGCCCGACCAACGAGGAGCTCATCACCGCCATCGTCCGCGACGGCATCAAGAGCTATCGCGACCTGCCGAAGAACCTCTACCACATCCAGTGGAAGTTCCGCGACGAGGTGCGGCCGCGCTTCGGCGTGATGCGCGGGCGCGAGTTCCTGATGAAGGACGCCTATTCCTTCGACATGGATTTCGAAGGGGCGAAGCGCGCCTACTACAAATTCTTCGTCGCCTATCTGCGCACCTTTGCGCGGATGGGACTGCGGGCGATCCCGATGCGCGCTGATACCGGCCCGATCGGCGGCGAGCTCAGCCACGAGTTCCAGATCCTCGCCGATACCGGCGAGAGCCAGCTCTATTTCGACAGCGACGTCGTGCAGCTCGACGAGAGCAGCATCGATCCGGCCTCGCCCAACGCGCAAAACTATATCGCGGGCTGGTATGCCGCGACCGACGAGAAG
>DASVOY010000452.1:0-8077 GCA_036383115.1 Allostellaceae bacterium | reverse complement strand
CCGCACCAGACGGTCCATTCCCGCGATGCCGATCGCCGACAGCAAGGCGCCGATCGTGGTCGGGATCAGGCAGACGAACAGCGCGATCAGCACCACGATCGACACGGCACCGCCGACGTAGGCGGCGAAGCTCGGGATGGTGACGGTGGCGAAGACGAAGATGAGTGTCATCCCGGCCAGCAGGATGTTGAGCGCGATCTCGTTGGGCGTCTTCTGGCGCACCGCGCCCTCGACGAGCGCGATCATGCGGTCGAGGAAGGTCGAGCCCTGCGCGGCGGTGATCCTGACCTTGATCCAGTCCGAGATCACGCGCGTGCCGCCGGTCACCGCCGAGCGGTCGCCGCCGCTCTCGCGGATGACGGGTGCGGATTCGCCGGTGATCGCGGATTCATCGACCGAGGCGATGCCCTCGATGACGTCGCCGTCGCTCGGGATGAAGTCACCCGCCTCGACCAGCACGAGATCGCCGGGCGCGAGCGCCGCCGCCGGGACTTGCTCCCACTGCCGCGCCTGCACACCGGCAAGACGCTTGGCCTTGGTGTCGGTGCGCATGCGCCTGAGCGTGTCAGCCTGCGCCTTGCCGCGTCCCTCGGCGACCGCCTCCGCGAAATTGGCGAACAGCACGGTGAACCACAGCCAAGCGGCGATCTGGCCGGAGAATAGTGGGCTCGAGCCGACGGCGGTGCCGCCACCGACGAGCAGGTCGCGGAAGAAGAAGATGGTGGTCAACACCGAGACGATCTCGACCACGAACATGACCGGATTCTTGACCAGCGTTCGCGGGTCGAGCTTGCGGAAGGAGGCCCAGGTCGCCGGTACGATCAGCGAGCTGTCGAACAGCGACAAGGGTTGGACCTGTCGCTTGAAGAGCCTCGTTTTGGGCGAGGGCGCGGTGTGGGATAGGTTTGTCATGGGGCGCATCCTTATTGCCGCGCGTCTTGCTCAGGGTGCCGGGTAGAGCGTGCCGGAGTTCAGGGCCACCTGCTCGACCACCGGGCCGAGCGAGACGGCGGGGAAGTACGTCAGACCGCCCATGATGAGCACGACACCGACCAGGAGGCCGACAAACAACGGGCTTTGCGTCGGAAAGGTGCCGGCCGATGGCGGCAGAAGTTTCTTCTGCGCCAAGGATCCGGCGACTGCCAGCAGGGGGATGACGAAGATGAACCGCCCCATCAGCATCGCGAAGGCGAGCGTCGTGTTGTAATAGAGCGTGTTGGCGCTGATGCCGGCGAAGGCGCTGCCGTTATTGCCGGTGGCGGAGGAAAAGGCGTAGAGGATCTCGCTGAAGCCATGCGGCCCGGTATTGGCGATGCCGGCGAGCCCGGCCGGGAGGACGGTCGCCAGTGCGGTCCAGCCCAGGATCGAGAGCGGCAGGCTGAGCAGGGCCAGGATGGTCATCTTGACCTCCTTCGCCTCGAGCTTCTTGCCGAGATATTCGGGCGTGCGGCCGACCATGAGGCCGGCGACGAACATGGCGACGATGGCGAAGGCGAGCATGCCGTAAAGGCCGGAGCCGACGCCGCCGAAGATGACCTCGCCGAGCTCGATGTCGACGAGCGGGATCATGCCGCCCAGCGGGGTGTAGCTGTCATGCATCGAGTTGACGGCGCCGCAGGAGGTGTCGGTGGTGACGGTGGCGAAGAGCGCCGAATCGGCGATGCCGAAGCGGACCTCCTTGCCCTCCATGTTGCCGCCGGCCTGCCGTGCCGAGGGCGCGCCGTCGACATTGAAGGCTGCGAAAGCCGGGTTGCCAGCGCTCTCGGCCCAGTAGGCGGTGGTCACGCCCGCCAGGAACAGGATGCCCATGGCGGCGAAGATCGCCCAGCCCTGGCGCTCGCCCTTGACCATGCGGCCGAGCACGTTGGTGAGGGCCGCACCGATCGAGAAGATGAGGACCAGCTGAATGAAGTTGGTCAGCGGCGTCGGGTTCTCGTAGGGATGCGCCGAGTTGGCGTTGAAGAATCCGCCGCCATTCGTGCCGAAGATCTTGATGACTTCCTGCGAGGCGACCGGCCCCTGCGCGATCGTCTGCTTGGCACCTTCGACCGTGGTGGCGTCGACATAGGCGTTGAGATTCTGCGGCATGCCCTGCCAGACGAAGACCAGCGCCAGCACGACCGAGAGCGGGAAGAGGACGTAGAGCGTCGAGCGCGTGAGGTCGACCCAGAAATTGCCGATGGTCTTCGCCTCGCGCCGCGCGAAGCCGCGGATGAGTGCCAGCGCGAGCGCGATGCCGGTTGCCGCCGACAGGAAATTGTGCACGGTGAGCCCGGCCATCTGCACCAGGTAGCTCATCGTCGTTTCCGGCACGTAGGACTGCCAGTTGGTGTTGGTGACGAAGCTCACCGAGGTGTTGAAGGCGAGGCTCGGCTCGACCGCCGCTTGGCCCTGCGGGTTGAAGGGCAGGAGACCCTGCAGGCGCTGCAGCGCGTAGAGGGTGACGAAGCCGACCAAGCCGAACAGGAGCACCGCGACGGCGTAGGTGAGCCAATGCTGCTCGGCATTCTCGTCGACGCCGCAGAGACGGTAGATGCCGCGCTCGAGCGGGCGCAGGACGGGCGACAGGAAGGTCCGCTCGCCGGCGAAGACGCGCGTCATGTAGCCGCCGAACGGCCGGGTGGGCAGGATCACGATCGCGCAGAACAGCGCGATCTGCAGCCAACCATTGATGGTCATCGGCTTCTCCTAGAAGCGCTCCGGGCGAATCAATGCGTAGACGAGGTAGACCATGATCGCGATGGTCACGATCGAGCCCAGCACATAATCGAACAGCATGGCCGCCTCACATCCTGTCGCAGGCCGCGACATAGGCGATGGCGAGGGCGAAGAACGCCAGGCCCGCCACGAGCATCGCAACGTCGAGCATGCTTTGCTCCGATGGCGCGCGGCGGCACGCGCCATGCAGGCCGATTAGAAGGGCATCGGAGCGTATAAATGCGAGACGGAATTCAGGCAGCCGGCATAAAGGACGTGTAAAGGCGGCCGCGAACCTGCCCCCTCACCCCTTCGGCCTCAGATCGATCACCCGCTTCGCCTTGCCGATCGAGCGCTCGACCTTGCCGACCGGCACGATCTCGACGGCGGCGGTGACGCCGATCATCGACTTGATGTCATGTGCGAGCTTGGCGGCGATGCGCTGCGTCGCCTCGGCGCTGTTGGGCGTCGCCTCGGGCCGGAGCTCGGCCACCACCTTGAGTTCGTCGAGCGCGCGCGGCCGGCTCACCTCAAGCACATAGTGGCCCGAGAGCGCGGGCTCTTTGAGGATCAGCTCCTCGACCTGGCTTGGGAAGAGGTTGACGCCGCGGATGATGAGCATGTCGTCGCTGCGGCCGGTGATCTTCTCCATGCGCCGCATGGATCGCGCCGTGCCCGGCAGCAGCCGCGTCAGGTCGCGCGTGCGATAGCGGACCATCGGCAGCGCTTCCTTGGTGAGCGTGGTCAGCACCAACTCGCCCACGGCGCCGTCCGGCAGCGCCTTGCCGGTCGCGGGATCGATCACCTCGGGATAGAAATGGTCCTCCCAGAGATGGAGCCCGTCCTTCGTCTCGATGCACTCGTTGGCGACGCCGGGTCCGAGCACTTCCGAGAGCCCGTAGATGTCGACGGCATGCATCCCCATGCGGCTCTCGATCTCCTGGCGCAGCGCGTTGGTCCAGGGCTCGGCGCCGTGGATGCCGACCTTGAGCGACGTGGCACTCGGATCGAGGCCCTGGCGCTCGAACTCATCGGCGATCGCCAGCATGTAGGACGGCGTCACCATGATGATGTCGGGCTTCAGGTCCTGGATGAGCTGCACCTGCCGCTCGGTCATGCCGCCGGAGATCGGAATGACCGTGCAGCCGAGCCGCTCCGCGCCGTAATGCGCGCCGAGCCCGCCGGTGAAGAGGCCGTAGCCATAAGCGACGTGGACGATGTCGCCGCGCTTGCCGCCGGAGGCGCGGATGCAGCGCGCCACGAGGTCCGACCAGGTGTCGAGGTCGCGCCTGGTGTAGCCGACCACCGTCGGCTTGCCCGTTGTGCCGCTCGAGGCGTGAATCCGCAGCACCTGCTCGCGCGGCACGGCGAACATGCCGAAAGGATAGGTCTGGCGCAGATCCTCCTTGGTCGTGAACGGGAACTTCGCCAAGTCGGCGAGTTCCCGGACATCGTCGGGATGGGCGTCTTGCTCGGCGCACTTGCGGCGGAAATGCGCGACGTTGTCATAGGCGTGGCGCAGCGTCGCCTTGAGCCGCTCGAGCTGCAGCGCGGCGATCTCGTCGCGGCTGGCGATCTCGATCGGATCGAGTTCGCTGCGCCTGGGCGGCGCGACCTTCGGCAGACCGGTGCTCATGACGCGGTCTTCCCTTCATCGACGATCGTGCCGTCGATGCGGTGCGAGCGGCCGCGGAAGAGGGCGATGACCCGGCCGGAGGCGCTGTCGGTCACCTCGATGTCGTAGATGCCGGTGCGTCCCGCGCCGGCGCGCTCGCGCGCGACGGCGACGAGCGTCTCGCCCTTCCGCGCCGGAGTGATGAAATGGATCTCCGCCCCGGCGGCGACGGTGACCTGGTTCCTGGCATTGCAGGCGAAGGCGAAGGTGCTGTCGGCGAGCGTGAAGATCAGCCCGCCATGGCAGATCTCATGGCCGTTGATCATGTCGTCGCGCACGGTCATGCGCATCTTGGCGTGTCCCGGGCGGATGTCCTCGAGCACCATGCCGAGCGCCTTCGACGCGTTGTCGTCTGCGTACATCGCCCTCCCGACCGCGTGGGCGAGCTCCTCCGCCGCCTTGTCGCTCATCAGCGGCCGCTGAACCGGGCCGACCGCTTCTCGAGAAAGGCGGCGACGCCCTCGCGGAAATCCTCGGACTTGGCGGCGGCGCGCTGCAGGTCGCGCTCGAGGTCGAGCTGCGCGTCGAGGCCGTTCTCGAGCGAGCGGTTCATGATCTCCTTGATGAGGCCAAGGCCGACGGTCGGGCCCTGGGCGAGCCGCGTCGCGAGGCCGCGCGCCTCCGCCATCAGCTTGTCGTCCTCGACCACCTTCCAGATGAGCCCCCATTGGGCGGCCGTCTCCGCCGGCAGCGGCTCGCCCAGCATCGCCATGCCCATGGCGCGCGCATATCCGGCGAGCCGCGGCAGGAACCAGGTGCCGCCGGCATCGGGCACCAGGCCGAGCCGACAGAAGGCTTGCAGGAAGCTGGCCGAGCGTGCGGCGATGACGATGTCGCAGGCAAACGCGATGTTGGCGCCGGCGCCGGCGGCGGGGCCGTTGACCGCAGCGACGATGGGCTTCTTGAGCGAGCGCAGCCGCCGGATCAGCGGGTTGTAGTAGCGCTCGAGCGCCGCGCCGGCGTCGAAGTCGGCGGCATTGCCGGCGTCGCGCAGATTGAGGTCCTGCCCGGCGCAGAAGCCGCGGCCCGCGCCGGTGAGGAGGAGGGCGCGGATCGCCGCGTCGCGCTCGATGGTGCCCAGCACCGCGGCGACCTCCTCATGCATCCGTGCATTGAAGCTGTTGAGTCGCTCCGGGCGGTTGAGCGTCAGCGTGCCCACGCCGTCGCTCGCCTCGAACGTGATCGTTTCCCAGCCCATGCCTCGCCTCCCCGCTGCCGCAGGAGCGTCCTACACCCGTCCCAGCCCGTCAAGGCGCGCCCGCAACGGGTCCGGAAGCAGGCGTTTTTCATTCGTTCGAGCAATTCTTACAAAAATTTAGTTTGCCCAGCGGATTATTCGGTGTTCACTGTCAGACGTCGAAGGGGGCGTGACGGGTCGCAGCGGGAATATTGAGACCAGGGGCCCTTGCCAGCCATCGCTCAGTCAGCTTTTGCAGTCCCACGTTGTGGCGACGGGGAGAGGATGAACGCGCAACATACGGAACAGGGGACGATCTACAGCATTCTGGTGGTCGAGGACGAGGACGACGTCCGCGAGCTGGTCTCGATCTCATTGCGCCACCGCGGCTTCTCGGTGCTGTCCGTGCCCAATGCCGAGGTCGCGCTGCAGATCCTGATGGAGCAGGTGAAGTTCGATCTCCTCTTCACGGACATCGTCATGCCCGGGATCATCGACGGATTCGAGCTCGCCGACCGGGCGAAGCGCCTGCAGCCCGATCTGAAGGTCCTCTACGCGACCGGGTTCGCGCATGTGTCGCGCCGCCCGATCGACAAGCTGCATGGCAAGCTCATCCAGAAGCCTTATCGCCCGGACGAGCTCGCTTCCGAGGTGCGGCAGGCGCTCGAAGGCGCCGCCTGACCCGCGAGCCAGCGCGGTAAGCTCTCACCATTCCGTCATTTCGCGTGAGCCGCCGAGCGGGCTAACCTACGCGCTCGCACGGCATCCGCGGCAACTTTAGCGGTTGGGCGCCGTTCATCGGGTCGAGGCGCGGCAGGACGGGAGTGGAACATGAGGCCGATCTCGCGCGAGCTTGCGGCCGCCAGCGGCGAGCGCGCGCAGCTGGCACAACGCTACGCCGAGCTGCGCCAGCGGACCGAGGCGCTGGCCGCGCCACTCTCGGCCGAGGACCAGACCGTCCAGTCGATGCCCGATGTCAGCCCGACCAAATGGCATCGCGCCCATACCAGCTGGTTCTTCGAGACGTTTCTGCTGGGGCCCCGGCTGCCGGGCTATCGCGTCTTCGACCCAGCTTACGCCTATCTGTTCAACTCCTATTACGAGAGCGTCGGCGAGCGCCATCCGCGGCCGCAGCGCGGGTTGATCTCGCGCCCCGGCATCGCCGAGATCGCGCGCTACCGCGCCCATGTCGATGCCGCGGTGGGCGAGCTCATCGTCGCCCTTGCTCGCGGCGCCTGGGGCGAGGCGGCGCGGCTGATCGAGCTCGGCCTCCATCACGAGGAGCAGCATCAGGAACTCATCCTGATGGACATCAAGCACGTGCTGTCGCTCAACCCGCTGCAGCCGGCCTACGGCGCGTCCGCGTGGGACGGCCCTGCCGCCGCGGCGCCCCTCGGCTGGGTCGAGTTCGCTGGCGGCTTGCGCCAGATCGGCCATGCCGGCAGCGGCTTCGCCTTCGACAACGAGGGCCCGCGCCACAAGGTGTGGCTCGAGCCGTTCCGCCTGGCGAGCCGGCTCGTCACCTGCGGCGAGTATCGTGCCTTCATCGAGGATGGCGGCTACGGCCGTCCCGAGCTCTGGCTCTCCGACGGCTGGGCGGCCGTGCAGGGGGAGCGCTGGACGGCGCCACTCTACTAGCGCTGCGAGGATCATGAGTGGACCATCTTCACCCTTGCCGGTCGCCGACCGCTCGACCCGGCCGAGCCGGTCTGCCATGTGAGCTTCTACGAGGCCGACGCCTTCGCCCGCTGGTCCGGGAAGCGCCTGCCGAGCGAGGCCGAATGGGAAATCGCGGCAACGGAGGCGCGCGTGCCGCTCGCCGGCAATCTGATGGATCGCGGCATCTTCCATCCGCGGCCGGCGGCGCCCGGCGAGGGCCTGCAGCAGATGATCGGCGACGTCTGGGAGTGGACGGCGAGCGCCTATGTCGCCTATCCCGGCTTCCGCCCGCTCGCCGGCGCCGTCGGCGAGTACAATGGCAAATTCATGTCGGGCCAGATGGTGCTGCGCGGCGGTGCGGCAGTGACGCCCGCGGGCCATGTGCGCACGACCTATCGCAATTTCTTCCCGCCGGCGGCGCGCTGGGCCTTCGCCGGCCTCAGACTGGCGGAGGACGCATGAGAGACGATGGTGCGCTCGCGGCTTTCCACGACCTCGCGCCGGCCGAGGAGAGCTTTCGCTCGGCCGTGCTGTGGGGGCTGTCACGCCGCGCCAAGTCGCTGCCTTGCCGCTTCCTCTATGACGAGCGCGGCTCGGCGCTGTTCGAGCAGATCTGCGAGTTGCCGGAGTACTACCTGACCCGCACCGAGATGAGCCTCCTCGAGGATTATGCCGGCGAGATCGCGCATCTCGCCGGACGCCACGCCCAGCTCATCGAGTTCGGCAGCGGCTCCAGCCGCAAGGTGCGCATCCTGCTCGACGCGCTCGAGGACCCGGCGGCCTATGTCGCCATCGACATCGCGCGCCGGCAGCTGCGCGAGGCGGCCGAGGAGCTGGCGGCTGAATTCCCCGACATACCCGTGGTTGCC
>DASVOY010000451.1:0-3155 GCA_036383115.1 Allostellaceae bacterium | reverse complement strand
ATCAAGATGGGCGTCTCGGAGGACCAGCTGAAGGAGCTCGAAAAGCGCATCCGTGCCCAGGTGGCCGAAGCGGCGGACTTCGCCGAAGGCTCGCCCGAGCCGCCGCCCGAAGAGCTCTACACCGACGTCCTGGTGGGGAGCTACTGATGGCCTTGGAACTGAAGAGGCCGGCTTTGTCCCCGACGATGGAAGAAGGGACTCTCGCCAAGTGGCTGGTCAAGGAAGGCGACGAGGTCAAGTCGGGCGACATTCTCGCCGAGATCGAGACCGACAAGGCGACGATGGAATTCGAGGCGGTCGATGAAGGGACGCTCGCCAAGATCCTGGTGCCGGAAGGCACCGAGAATGTCGCGGTCAACGCACCCATCGCCGTGATCGCCGGCGAAGGTGAGGATGCGAGCGAGGCGGCCAAGGCCGAGCCGGCCAAGGCGGCCTCCGGCAAGCCCGCCCCCAAGCCCGCCGCGGCTGCGCAGGAGGCGCCCGTCGAGCAGGTCGCGGAAGCCAAGCCGGCGAAGCCCGCGCCCGCCGCGCCGGCGCAGCCCAAGCGCGCGCCCGCTGGCGAGGAGAAGGAGTACACCGGCCCGACCGTGACACAGACCGTGCGCGATGCGCTGCGCGACGCCATGGCCGAGGAGATGCGTCGTGACGACAGCGTCTTCCTCATGGGCGAGGAGGTCGCCGAGTATCAGGGCGCCTACAAGGTGAGCCAGGGTCTGCTGCAGGAATTCGGCGCGCGCCGCGTCATCGACACGCCGATCTCCGAGCACGCCATCGCCGGCATCGGCGTCGGCGCGGCCTATGCGGGCTTGAGGCCGATCGTCGAGTTCATGACCTGGAACTTCGCCATGCAGGCGATGGACCAGATCGTCAACTCCGCCGCCAAGACGCGCTACATGTCGGGCGGGCAGATGGGCTGCTCGATCGTGTTCCGCGGTCCCAACGGCGCCGCCGCGCGCGTCGCGGCCCAGCACTCGCAGGACTATGCGAGCTGGTACGCGCATGTGCCGGGCTTGAAGGTGATCGCGCCCTACACCGCGGCCGATCACAAGGGCCTGCTCAAATCGGCGATCCGCGACCCGAACCCGGTCATCTTCCTCGAGCACGAGCTGGTCTACGGCCAGAGCTTCGAGGTGCCGGCGGATGGCGACTTCACCGTGCCGATCGGCCGCGCGCGCATCGCGCGGCACGGCGAGAACGTCACCATCCTGGCCTATTCGCGCATGGTGCAGGTGGCGCTCGACGCGGCGGAGAAGCTCGCCGGCGAGGGCATCTCGGCCGAGGTAATCGATCTGCGCACGCTCCGGCCGCTCGACATCGACGCGATCATCGCCTCGGTGAAGAAAACCAACCGCGTCGTCACGGTCGAGGAAGGCTGGGGCTTCTCCGGCATCGGCAGCGAGATCGCGGCGGTGGTGATGGAGCAGGCCTTCGACTATCTCGATGCGCCGGTCGAGCGCGTCGCCGGCAAGGACGTGCCGCTGCCCTATGCCGCCAATCTCGAGCGGCTGGCGCTGCCGCAACCCGATGACGTCATCGCCGCCGCCAAGGCGGTGAGCTATCGCTGAGCCGGCCGGAGGGAAGAGCCATGCCCATTGAAGTGCTGATGCCGGCGCTGTAGCCGACGATGACCGAAGGCAACCTCGCCAAGTGGCACAAGAAGGAGGGCGACGAGGTCAAGGCCGGCGACATCCTCGCCGAGATCGAGACCGACAAGGCGACGATGGAGTTCGAGGCGGTCGACGAGGGCACCCTCGGCCGCATCCTCGTCCCCGAAGGCACCGAGCACATCAAGGTCAACCAGCCCATCGCCGTGATCCTCGGCGAGGGCGAAGATGCGGCGGCGCTCGACAAGGCGAAGCCCGCGCAAGCGAAGGCGCCGCCTCCTGCGCAGCCTGCGCCCGAGCCGCAGAAGGCCGAGCCGGCGGCGGCCGCGAACAAGCCCGCGCCCGCACCCGTCGCGCCGAAGACCGCGCCGCCTCCGCCGCGTGCCGCCGCGGCGCCCGCGCCTGTGCAGCGCGGCAACGGCCACGCCGAGGGCGAGCGCATTTTCGCGAGCCCCCTTGCGCGGCGCATGGCGGAGCAGGCGGGAATCGATCTCGTGCGCCTGACCGGCTCGGGCCCGCATGGCCGCATCGTCAAGCATGACGTCGAGACGGCCCTCGCCAAGGGACCGGCGGCGCTCAAGGCGCCCGCCGCCCGCGCGCCGGCGGCAGCGCCGGGCGCGCCGCTGTCGTTGCCGAGCTACCACAAGGACCAGGTCATCGCGCTCGCCGGCAGCCCGCCCTACGAGGAGGTGCCGCTCACCAGCATGCGCCGCATCATCGCCAAGCGCATGCAGGAGGCGAAGGCGACGATCCCGCATTTCTATCTCACCATCGATTGCGAGATCGATTCGCTGCTGCGCATGCGCAAGGAGATCAACGAGAACACGGATTTGAAGGTCTCGGTCAACGACTTCGTCATCAAGGCCGCGGCGCTCACCCTGATGAAGGTCCCCGCGGCGAACGCGTCTTTCAGCGAGGACGCCATCCTGCGCTGGAAGACGGCCGACATCGCCGTCGCCGTCGCGCTCGACGACGGGCTCATCACGCCGATCATCAAGCAGGCCGAGCAGAAGGGCGTCGGCGCCATCGCTGCGGAGATGAAGGACCTCGCGGCCCGCGCGCGCGCCGGCAAGCTCAAGCTCACCGAGTTCCAGGGCGGCACCTTCTCGATCTCGAATTTGGGTATGTACGGGATCAAGGATTTCGCCGCGGTGATCAACCCGCCGCATGGCGGCATCCTCGCCGTCGGCGCCGGCGAGCAGCGCCCGGTGGTGAAGAACGGCGAGATCGCGACGGCGACGATCATGAGCTGCACCCTTGCCTGCGACCACCGCGCCGTCGACGGCGCCGTCGGCGCGCAATGGCTGCAGCAATTCAAGAAGATCATCGAAGCGCCGGCGATGCTGGCGCTCTAGGAGAGAGCCTGTGGCCGATAATTCCTTCGACGTCATCATCCTCGGCGGCGGGCCGGGCGGCTATGTCGCGGCGATCCGCGCGGCGCAGCTCGGCATGAAGACCGCCTGCGTCGAGAGCCGCGCGACGCTCGGCGGCACCTGTCTCAATATCGGCTGCATCCCGTCGAAGGCGCTGCTCCAGTCTTCGGAGAAATTC
>DASVOY010000450.1:0-4824 GCA_036383115.1 Allostellaceae bacterium | reverse complement strand
ACAGCGAGGCGAAGCCCGACCGCATCACCGGCTATACCGGCGTCTATCCCGACCCGGATACCGTGGCGCCGCGGCGCTGACCGTCAGAACCGGCCCTGTTCGTAGTCGACGAGCGCCTCGCGGATCTGCTCCGGCGTGTTCATGACGAAGGGACCATAGCGCGCCACCGGCTCGTTGAGCGGCCGCCCGGCGGCCAGCAGCACCCGCGCTGCGCCGGCCGGCGCGGCGATCGACACGCTGTCGCCCTCGCCCAGCACCGCGATGCTGCCGCGCGCCACCCGCGTACTGGCCTCGCCCACCGCGATCTCGCCCTCGAAGGGATAGAGGAAGGCATTGTGGCCGCGCGGCAGATCCATGGCGAAGCGGCCGCCTGCCGGCAGGCCCACATCGAGCAGGATGGGATCCGTGGCGATGCCGTTGATCGGCCCGTGCACACCGCCGAGCGCGCCGGCGATGACCTTGACGATGACGCCGCCGGCGAGTTCCGCGACCGGGATGTCCTGCGGCGGGATCTCCTGGTAGCGCGGCGCCACCATCTTGTCCTTGGCCGGCAGATTGACCCAGAGCTGGAAGCCCTGCATCAGGCCGTTCTCCTGCTCCGGCATCTCGGAGTGGATGATGCCGCGGCCGGCGGTCATCCATTGCACGCTGCCG
The DNA here is from genome assembly GCA_036383115.1 of Allostellaceae bacterium. GTDB lineage: Bacteria > Pseudomonadota > Alphaproteobacteria > ATCC43930 > CGMCC-115725 > DAHUYF01. The sequence continues at coordinate 4,170 of DASVOY010000450.1, read as the reverse complement.
GCCTCGAGCCGGCCGCGATGCCCCTTGTTGTCCTCGTGCCGCATGCGCCCGGCCAGCATGTAGGTCACGGTCTCGAAGCCGCGGTGAGGGTGATCGGGGAAGCCGGCGATGTAGTCGGCGGCATCCTCCGTACGGAACTCGTCGAGCATCAGGAAGGGATCGACCGCCGCAAGCTGCGGCGTGCCGATCACGCGGTTGAGCTTCACCCCGCCGCCATCGGTGGCGGGCATGCCGCGCGCGATCCGCGCGACGGGGCGCACGGCAACAGGCGTTGTGTCCATGGTTGGCTCCTATGCGGTCTTGGCGCGCCCGCGGATGAGCGCGGTCGTGATCTCGGCGACGTGGCGGCCCTGGTAGCGGGCGAGATCAAGCTCGTTGGCGCTGGGCTGGCGCTCACCCTTGCCGCCGGCGATGGTGGTGACGCCGTAAGGCGTTCCGCCGGTGACCTCGTCGAGGCGCAGCAGGCCCTGGGCGCTGTAGGGAAGGCCGACGACGACCATCCCGAAATGGAGCAGGTTGGTGATGATGCCGAGGAGCGTCGTCTCCTGCCCGCCATGCTGGCTCGCCGTCGAACTGAAGGCGCTGCCGACCTTGCCGTTGAGCTTGCCTTGCGCCCACAGGCTGCCGGTCTGGTCGAGGAAATTGGCCATCTGCCCGGCCATGCGCCCGTAGCGGGTCGGTGTGCCGACGATGATGGCGTCGTAATCGGCAAGCTCGAGCGGGTTGGCAATCGGTGCCTTCTGGTCGAGCTTGGCCCCGGCCTGCTTGGCGATTTCGGGCGGCATCAGCTCGGGCACGCGCTTCACCGTGACCTCCGCGCCGGCGATTGAGCGGGCGCCCTCGGCAATGGCCTCGGCCAGCTTCTCGACGTGGCCGTAGGTGGAATAATAGAGCACCAGTACCTTTGCCATGTGTCTCCCTCTGCTGTGGCGACCGCCGCTCTGCTGTCGGCGCAGCGCACGTGCCGGGACATATAGACGTTGATCTTTGCGCGACAATCGCCTCAGATAGAACAAGACTGTTTCCTAGCGCGGAACAATGAACCGGCTTGACGATATGGCCCTCTTCGTCCGCCTCGTTGACGCCGGAAGCTTCACCGCGGCGGCCGAGCGGGCCGGCCTGTCGAAATCGCTGCTGAGCCGGCGGATCGCCGCGCTCGAGGACCGGCTCGCCGCACGCCTGCTCAACCGCACCACCCGCCGCCTGAGCGTGACCGAGACCGGCGCCGGCTTCTATGAGCGCAGCAAGCGCATCCTGACCGAGGTCGAGGAGGCCGAGACGCTGGCCGGCTGTGACGATGCCGAGCCGCGCGGCACCTTGCGGGTCGCGGCGCCGATGTCCTTCGGCATGCGCCACCTCTCGCCGGCGTTCGCCGACTTCCTGCGCAGCCATGCCGAGCTCTCGGTCGAACTCGATCTCAACGACCGGTTCGTCGACCTCGCCAGCGAGGGCCATGATCTCGCTGTGCGGGTCGGGCGGCTGCCGGATTCGAACCTGGTTGCGCGCAAGCTCGCGCCGAGCCGCATGGCGGTGGTGGCGAGCCCGGCCTATGTCGCCGCCCATGGCAAGCCGGCGACGCCGGGCGATCTGGTCGGCCGCCCGCTGCTCTCCTACAGCAACCGCAGCATGGCGGATGAGTGGCGCTTCACCGGCCTCGGCGACCGGCTCGCCGGGCGGCTGACGCAGCGCATGAGCGCCAATAACGGCGAGGTGCTGCTGGATGCCGCCGTCGCCGGCTTGGGCATTGCCGCGCTGCCGACCTTCATCGCCAGCCCGGCGCTCGCCCGCGGCGACCTGTTGCGTCTGCTCGAGCGCCACCCGATCGAGGAGAGCGGCATCTACGCGCTCTACCTGCCGAACCGGCACCTGTCGGCGAAGGTGCGGCGCTTCGTCGATTTCCTTGCCGAGCGCTTCGGCGGCGAGCCCTACTGGGACAAGGTGTTGGGGGGCGGCTGAGCGGCGCCCGCGCGTGCCCGGCGCGCCGGCAGTCGGTCGAGGATCTTACGCTTCTCCGCCGCGCCGAGGCTCGCCCAGCCGGCAATCTCGTCGATGGTGCGGTAGCAGCCGCGGCAGAAGCCGCTGGCCGGGTCGAGCACGCACACCGCCGTGCAGGGCGAGGCGGGATGGCTCTCGCTCACGAAGGCTTCGGCGGCGCGACGACGTCGGCAAGCTTCGTCTTGAGCGTCTTCGCCTTGTAGTCCGGGATGGCATAGACCCAGCGCGAGAGCTTGGCGTTGAGCTCTACCGCCTGCTTCTCCGCATCGCCCGTGCCGCTCGTCTCGAAGCGCGCCCAATCCTTGCCATCCTGCTGGAACAGCGAGACCTTGACGGCGAGCCCGTCGAAGCTGGTGAATTCCGCGCGCGCCACGCCCTCCTTGGGAAGCGGCATGTCCGCGGCGGCGCGCACATCGGCGAGATCGAGAGCGGCGAGCGCGCCCGCCGGCTCCACTAGCGCCGTGTCGCTCTTGGGCTTGTCCTTGTCCGATACATCCTTGAGCGCCAGCGCATCCTCCGGCTTGTCGCGGGCGATGTGGAGCCTGCCGCCATCGGGCTGGGTCAGGACGACATCCTTCACCTTCTCCTGCGGCAGGTCGATGATCTTGCGGTCGAGCCAGCCGGACGTATCGCCCGCCACGTCGAGCGTGCCGCGCGCGAGCCAGCTCTGCGCATCGCCGGGCTTGCGCACATAGATGCCATCGACGCCGCCGCCGAGCTGGTCGATCCGGCGCTTGCCGGCGATGATCTCGCCGAGGGCGTCGCCTTTGTCGTCGCTCGCGGTGACGAGGACGGATTTGGCATCCTTCTGGCCGGCATCCTCGACCTGGAGTCGCGGGTAGGAGTCGGGTCTCTTCGTTTTCGGCTCGACATAGCTGAGCTCGGCAAGACCCAGCAGCGCCTGCCGCACCTTGTCTGTGTCGGCGGGATAGCCGCCCTTCTCCTCGACCACCCAGTCCTTGTCCTGGCGCAGCAGCGTGGTCTTGCTCTCGCCGCGGACGAGCGTCACCCGCGCGATGCTATCGAGATGCTTCGCCAGGTCCGGCAGCACCGCTTTGCCCGACTGCGGATCGACGGCGGGAACACCGCTCCCCGACGAGAGCAGGACGGCGAGGACGACCGCCGCCGCGGTGGCGATGAGAAGGCCGATCAATCCCTTGGATTTCATGGCGCGTCCCTCAATGGGCGTGAGCGCGGCGCTTGCGCCGCTGCATCCGCAGGAGCCCGAGGATGATCGCGGCGAGCCCGACGAGCAGGGGGATGAAGGCGATATCGAAGAATTCGAGCGCCGCCTTCAGCCGGTCGATGTCCTGGCGCAAATTGAGCTGTACCGCGCGGAGCTCGCGCCGGATCTCCAGCATCTGCGCGCGGAAATTGTCGATGGTCTGAACCTGCTCGGCGGCGAGGGTCACATTGCCGCCTGGGCCGCTCTTGCCGCGCAGCTCCTTGATCTTGGCCTCGGTGTCCTTGAGCTGCTGCTCGAGCTCCTTCTCGCGCGCCTGGTAGCGCTCGTCGGCGGCGCGCTGGATGTTCTGCACCACCTCGAAGGGCCGCGCCGAGGTGCCGCGCGTGCGCAGCCCGATGAGGTCGTTGCCCCCTGACAGCACGTCGATCGCGTTGGCGACGAAATCGCCATTGCCGGCGCTCGGGATGGCCACGCGCTGGCCGAAGAAATCCTGGACCTGCACCCAGAAGCGATCGTCGAGGATGTCGGTATCGGCGACGACGACGACGTTGATGGGTTGGGCGGAGGTCTTGATCTGCGCCGATGCGTCCGGCGCCGCATCTTGTGCCGGTTCCTTATCCTTGGCGTCGTCCTTGCCCGCGCTCTTGTCCTTGTCGGCCGCTTCCGGCTTGGGCGGGCCGTCGGGAAAGGCGGTGTCGGCCGGGCCGGTGATTTGCGCGGCAAGCGCCAGCTTTCTGTTCTCGGGTTTGAAATCCTGCAGCAGCCCCGCGACATCGGGAAGCCCCGCTACCTTGCCGACGGGGATTTCCTCGGAGTCTTCCGAGGTGGTGATGAGCGGCGTGAAGCTCGTCTTGGCGCCGTCGCGCGGCTTCAGGATGCCGGCCGTCGCCATGTTGATCTGCGACAGATCGCCGGTGATGAGATTGTCGTGGTCGAGATTGTCCTGCTTGAGGGCGAGCCAGGCGACGTAGTCGATCGGCTGCGCCCGG
>DASVOY010000449.1:0-3121 GCA_036383115.1 Allostellaceae bacterium | reverse complement strand
ATGGGATCGGGCTGGAAACACACGCTGCTGTAGCGGGTGAAGGTGGCGAGCTGGAAATCGAGATCCTTGCCGGACTTCAGATAGGACAGCACGCCGTAATGGTTGATCTCGCGCTGGTTCTCGTTGAGATCGGCGGAATTGATGGAGGCGACGCCGGGCACGGCGAAGTTGGGCGTCTGCCCGGGAATATTGGGGATCTGGAACTGGCCGCGGAAGGTGCCAAGGATGACGCCGACCTTGCTCGTGGGATCGAGGATGTCCTCGAGATAGGCGAAGCCGTGGCCCTGCTGCGTGTCGTCATGTATGGGACTGTAGGAAGCCGTCGGGTTCTCGATGCCGATGCCGTCCTGCAGGTAGTCGCCGCTGACGAAGTAGTTGAAGGTGCCGAGCGAGCCGCCATAGACGGCGCTCGGCTCGAGCCGGTCGTGGCTGCCGCCATACATGCCGACATGGCCGCCGGGGTCGTAGGCGCCGCTCTTGGTCGTGATGTCGATGATCCCCGCGGTGCGCAGCCCGTATTGCGCCGGCAGCGCGCCGGTGATGAGCTCGATCGAGCTGGCGAAGCGCGGCGTGAGGCTCTGGCCGAAGAAGCTCACCCCCTCCGGCAGGATGATGCCGTTGATGCGGTATTGCAGGTTGGCCATCTCGTTGCGCACGTGGAGCTGGCCGAAGGCCTCCTGCGACACGCCTGGCGCCTGCAGCAGGACCTGGTTCAGCGGGTTGTTGTCGCCCCCAGGCTGGTTCTGGATCGCCTGCTCGGGAATGGTGTAGACCGACGCGCCCAGCCGCGGCTCGATATCGGCGCGCACGGCGTCGAGCCGCTTCGCCGTGACCGTGGTGGTGTCGAGGGTTTGCGGCGGGACGTCGGGCTCAGCGGCGCTCGCGGGCGCAGCCGCGCCCGCCGCAGCGAGGCCGAACGCAAGCGCCGGAGCGACGAGGCGACATAAAGGGGGGAGCGGGGCGGGCGTCAGCGATAAAGCCGCGTCTCTCCTGCCGATCACAACATGCCCCGCCGCCCTCGATCGCGGCGAGCGTAACATAAGGGGCCGGCGTCGCCTATTTCCGCCGGGTCGCGTCCATGCCTCCCCCGAGCCAGGGGGCCATGAGGCAGCCGATCCCGGAACTTCGGCCAGACGTTCATGTTGGGAGCGAAGAGGAGCGGGCCATGGCAACGAGGGCGAAACGCACGCCGGCGAGGCGAAAATGGTCGGGCGAGGTGATGCGGAGCAGCAATGCGCTCGACCTCGAGCATCGCGCCTTCACCTGGCGCGATCCCAAGCGCATCGCGCGCTCGCTGAAGCAATCGGCGGAGCGCAGCACGCGCCGGAAGGCGGGTCCTTATCAGTCCGCCATGTCGATGCTGAATTTCTACATCAACCGCGGCGGCCGCAACCTGCCGGCCGAGCGCATGCGCGTGCTCAACCAGGCCAAGACCGAACTGCGGCGGCTGTTCGGCAGGGAGTAGCCGAGTCGATCGGAATTCGGTTGAAAACCGCTGGCCGCGCAATCACCAAGATCGGCAATTCCTCGGGGCTCCTGTTGCCAAAGGAGGCCATGGCGAAGCTGCGCGTCGAGCAGGGCGACACGGTCTATCTGACCGAGACGCCCGACGGCTTTCGCCTCACGCCGCACGATCCGGATTTCGAGCGGCAGATGACGCTCGCCCGCAAGGTGATGAAGAAGCACCGCCGCGCTCTGCGCGAGCTGGCGAAATGACGGATTGGCGATGGATCGGCGAAACGCTGATCCTCGCCATCCACGACGAGCAGCTCGCCGAACATGGCGGCGGCGTCGGCGTGCGTGATCCCGGGCTGTTGCAGTCGGCGCTGGCGCCACCGAGAAATCGCGCCGCCTATGGCGATCCCGACGCTTTCGATCTAGCGGCCGCCTACGCCTTCGGCATTGCGCGCAATCATCCCTTCGTGACGGAAACAAGCGCACGGCCTTTGTCGCCGCGGCTGTGTTCCTGCTCGACAATGGCTATGAGATCGACGTGGACGACACGTCGGTCGTGCAGGTCATACTCGCCGTGTCCGAAGGCTCAATGAGCGAGGCCGAGCTTGCCGCATGGCTTCGCGCAAGCGCCGCTCATTCGTAGGCAAACGTCTCACACATCCAGATCCCTGACGAACTGCGCGCGCTCCTGGATGAACTGGTAGCGCAGTTCCGGCTTCCGTCCCATCAGGCTCTCGACCAGCGCGACCGTGTTCTTGAAGTCGCGCTTGTCCTCTTCGGGCAGCGTCACGCGCAGCAGGGTGCGCTTCCTCGCGTCCATCGTCGTCTCCCGCAGCTGGGCCGCCGGCATCTCGCCCAGGCCCTTGAAGCGGCTGATCTCGACCTTGCCCTTGCCGTTGAAGCTCTTGCGCAGGAGTTCGTCCTTGTGCGCGTCGTCGCGCGCATAGGCGGTGGTGTCGCCCTGATGCAGGCGATAGAGCGGCGGCGCCGCCAGGAACAGGCGGCCGCCCGAGACGAGCTTCGGCATCTCGCGGAAGAAGAACGTCATCAGCAGCGAGGCGATGTGCGCGCCGTCGACATCGGCATCCGTCATGATGATGACGCGCTCGTAGCGCAGCTTGTCCTCGCTGTAGCGCTCGCCCGAGCCGCAGCCGAGCGCAAGCACGAGATCGCTGATCTCCTGGTTCAGGCGCAGCTTGTCGGCGCTGGCCGAGGCGACGTTGAGGATCTTGCCGCGCAAGGGGAGGATCGCCTGCGTGTCGCGGTCGCGCGCCTGCTTGGCCGAGCCGCCGGCGCTGTCGCCCTCGACGAGGAAGATCTCGGTGCCGACGGCGCCGCCGCGCGCGCAATCCGCAAGCTTGCCGGGCAGGCGCAGCTTGCGCGTGGCGCTCTTGCGGTCGAGCTCCTTCTGCTGGCGCCGGCGCTGGCGCTCCTCCGCGCGCTCGACCACCGTGTCGAGCAGCGCGCGGGCCGCCTCGGGATCGCCCGAGAGCCAGTGATCGAAATGGTCCTTGAGCGCGCCTTCGACGAGGCGGGCGGCCTCGGGCGAGGCGAGCTTCTCCTTGGTCTGGCCCTGGAATTGTGGGTCCTTGATGAAGAGCGAGAGCAGCACGACCGAGCCGCTCATCACGTCCTCGGCGGTGACCTGCCCAGCGCGGCGGTTGTT
>DASVOY010000448.1:0-7520 GCA_036383115.1 Allostellaceae bacterium | reverse complement strand
GCCAAGCCCTATCAGCGCTGGCTGGAAGAGACGCAGATCAAGCTCGAGACCCTGCCTTCCGAGGTGGCGCCGATGGTGCCGCCGCCCGACGTGCTGCTCGATCGCCAGCAGGCCTTCGGCTACACCCAGGAGGACGCCAAGTTCTTCCTGCGGCCGATGGCGCTCTTCGGCGACGATACGGTGGGCTCGATGGGCCGCGACACGCCGCTCGCCGTGCTCTCCGACCGCCCGAAGCTGCTCTTCGACTATTTCCAGCAGCGCTTCGCCCAGGTCACCAACCCGCCGATCGATTCGATTCGCGAGGAGCTGGTGATGTCGCTGGTGTCGCTGGTGGGGCCGCGGCCGAACCTGCTCGACCTCGAGACCGGCGGCAAGCACATCCGGCTCGAGCTGAAGCAGCCGATCCTGACCAATGTCGACCTCGAGAAGATCCGCCGCATCGAGGACAACACCGGCGGCAAGTTCAAGACCTACACGCTCTCCATCTGCTACGACGCGGCCGATGGCGCACAGGGGATGGGCCGCGCGCTGGGTGAGATCTGCCGCCGCGCGGAGGAGGTGGTGCGCGCCGGGCACAATCTGCTCGTCCTCTCCGATCGCGCCGTCGACGCCGAGCACATCGCCGTGCCCTCGCTCCTTGCGGTGGCGGCCGTCCATCATCACCTCATCCGCGGCGGCTTGCGCACCGAGGTCGGGCTCGTCGTCGAGACCGGCGAGGCGCGGCAGCTCCACGATCTCTGCCTGCTCGCCGGCTACGGCGCCGAGGCGATCAACCCCTATCTCGCCTTCGACACGATCTCCTCCATGCGCGGCGACCTCGACGGCATCTCCGAGCAGGAGGCGCACAAGCGTTACATCAAGGCGGTGGCCAAGGGGATCATGAAGGTGATGTCCAAGATGGGCATCTGCACCTTCCAGTCCTATTGCGGCGCGCAGATCTTCGACGCGGTGGGATTGTCGAGCGCCTTCCTCGACAAGTATTTCACCGGCACGGTGTCGCCGGTCGAGGGCGTCGGCCTCGACGAGATCGCGGAGGAGACGGTGCGGCGCCACCGCCTCGCCTATGGCGACGCGCCCAACTACCGCAACGCGCTCGATCCCGGCGGCGAGATCCTGTTCCGCGTCCACGGCGAGACGCATATCTGGAACGCCGAGACGGTGTCGTTGCTGCAACACGCGGTGCGCGGCAACGACTATCGCCGCTTCAAGGACTACACCAAGCGGGTCGGCGAGCAGGATGCGGGCGTCATCGCGCTCCGCGCCCTCCTCGATTTCAAATTCGCCGAGACCCCCATTCCGCTCGACCAGGTCGAGCCCGCCGAGGAGATCGTCAAGCGGTTCTCCGGCGGCGCGATGTCCTTCGGCTCGATCTCCTGGGAGGCGCACACCACGCTCGCCATCGCCTTGAACCGGCTCGGCGGCCGGTCGAACACCGGCGAGGGCGGTGAGGATGAAGTGCGCTACAAGCCACTGCCCAACGGCGATTCCATGCGCTCGGCGATCAAGCAGGTCGCCTCCGGCCGCTTCGGCGTCAACATCGAGTATCTCGTCAACGCCAGCGACCTCCAGATCAAGATGGCGCAGGGCGCCAAGCCCGGCGAAGGCGGCCAGCTTCCCGGCCACAAGGTCGACGAGTGGATCGCGCGCGTGCGCCGCTCGACGCCCGGCGTCGGATTGATCTCGCCGCCACCGCATCACGACATCTACTCGATCGAGGACCTGGCGCAGCTCATCCACGACCTCAAGAACGCCAATCCGCAGGCGCGGATCAGCGTCAAGCTCGTCTCCGAGATCGGCGTCGGCACCATCGCCGCCGGCGTCGCCAAGGCCTATGCCGACCACGTCACCATCGCCGGCCATGAGGGCGGCACCGGCGCCAGCCCCCTCACCTCGATCCATCACGCCGGCGAGCCCTGGGAGATCGGCCTCGCCGAGACGCACCAGACGCTGGTGCTCAATGGCTTGCGCGGCCGCATCGCCGTGCAGGTCGATGGCGGGCTGCGCTCTGGCCGCGACGTCGTCGTCGGCGCGCAGCTGGGCGCCGACGAGTTCGGCTTCGCCACCGCTGCGCTCATCTCCGCCGGCTGCGTGATGATGCGGAAGTGCCACCTCAACACCTGCCCGGTCGGCGTGGCGACGCAGAACCCGGAGCTGCGTCACCGCTTCGTCGGCAAGCCCGAGGACGTCACCAACTTCTTCATGTTCATCGCCGAGGAAGTGCGCGAGTACATGGCGAAGCTCGGCTTCCGCACCTTGAACGAGATGATCGGCCGCACCGACAAGCTCGAGATGCGGCGCGGCCTCAACCACCCCAAGGCCCGGCTCGTCAACCTCTCGCGCGTGCTTTATCGGCCCGCCGTGGCGCCCGGCACGGCGATGTATCAGTGCGAGAAGCAGAACCATCGCCTCGACCGCGCCCTCGATCACAAGCTCATCGCCAAGTCGAAGGCGGCGCTGGCGCGGAAGAAGCCGGTCACCATCGAGATGCCGATCCGCAACGTCCATCGCGTCGTCGGCGCCATGCTCTCGGGCGAAGTGGCCAAGCGCTACGGCGACGAGGGGCTGCCGGACGGCTCGATCCATGTGCGCTTCAAGGGCACTGCCGGGCAGAGCTTCGGCGCGTTCCTGGCGCGCGGCATCACGCTCGAGCTCGAAGGCGCCACCAACGACTATTGCGGCAAGGGCTTGTCGGGCGGGCGGCTCGTCGTCTACCCGCCGCATGACAGCCCGCTCGAGCGCGACAAGAGCATCATCGTCGGCAATACCGTGCTCTATGGCGCGATCAACGGCGAGTGCTTCTTCAGCGGCGTCGCCGGCGAGCGCTTCGCCGTGCGCAACTCCGGCGCCATCGCCGTGGTCGAGGGCGTCGGCGCGCATGGCTGCGAGTACATGACCGGCGGCACCGTGCTGGTGCTGGGCGACACCGGCAGCAACTTCGCCGCCGGCATGAGCGGCGGCCTCGCCTATGTGCTCGACGAGCGCGGCGATTTCGAGCGGCGCTGCAACCTCGCCATGGTCGAGATCGAGCCGATCGCCGACGAGGACAGCGCGCTCGACGCGATCGAGCATCGCGGCGGCGACCTCGACGGGCATGGCCTGGTCGATGTCGCGCATAGTCTGACGCAGAACGACGAGCAGCTGGTGCGCCGCCTCATCGCCCGCCATGTGCGCTACACCGACAGCCCGCGTGGCAAGCTGATCCTCTCGGCGTGGAGCGACTACCGCAGTAAATTCGTCAAGGTGATGCCGATCGAGTACCGCCGCGCGCTGCAGCAGCTGCAGGCCAAGTCGCGCGTCACCGAGCGTCCTGAAGTTAGTGTGGCGGTAGGCGACGACTGATCATGGGAAAACCGACGGGCTTCCTGGAGTTCCAGCGGCGCGAGCGCAGCTATGCGCCGGTCAACGAGCGGGTGACGCATTGGCGCGAGTTCACCAAGGCGCTGCCCGAGGACGAGCTGCGCCGGCAGGGCGGGCGCTGCATGGATTGCGGCACGCCCTATTGTCACACCGGCTGCCCGGTCAACAACCTCATCCCGGACTGGAACGACTTCGTCTACCAGAAGGACATGCGCGGCGCGCTCAAGGCGCTGGAGCTGACGAACAATTTCCCGGACGTCACCGGCCGCGTGTGCCCGGCGCCGTGCGAGGCCGCCTGCACGCTCAACCTCATCGACCAGCCCGTGACGATCAAGACGCTCGAGCACGCCATCGCCGAGCGCGGCTGGAGCGAGGGCTGGATCGAGCCGCAGATCGCCACGCACCGAAGCGGCAAGCGCGTCGCCGTCATCGGCTCGGGCCCGGCCGGCCTCGCCTGCGCCCAGCAGCTCGCGCGCGCCGGCCACGACGTGGCAGTGTTCGAGAAATCGGCGCGCATCGGCGGCCTCTTGCGCTACGGCATTCCCGACTTCAAGCTCGAGAAGCACGTCATCGACCGGCGCATCGGGCAGATGCGGGCCGAGGGAGTCGAGTTCCACCCCAACAGCCATATCGGCGTCAACGTCCCGGTCGAGCGTCTCATGCGCGACTACGACGCGGTGGTGCTCGCCATCGGCGCCGAGGCGCCGCGCGACCTGCCGGTGCCGGGCCGCGAGTTCCAGGGCATCCATTACGCCATGGAGTTCCTGGCGCAGCAGAATCGACGCGTCGCCGGCGAGAAGGTGCCGGAAGCCGAGAGCATCATGGCGACGGGCCGGGACGTGCTGGTGATCGGCGGCGGCGACACCGGCTCGGACTGCATCGGCACCTCCAACCGCCACCGTGCGCGCTCGGTGACCCAGCTCGAGATCCTGCCGCTGCCGCCGCAGCACGAGGAGAAGCTCATCACCTGGCCGAACTGGCCCTTGAAGCTCCGCACCTCGAGCTCGCACGAGGAAGGCGTGCACCGGGACTTCGCCGTCGCCACCAAGGCGTTCACCGGCAAGGACGAGCGCGTCACCGGGCTCGACGCGGTGCGGGTCGAATGGGTCGCCGAGAACGGCCGCATGGCGATGCGCGAGGTGCCCGGCAGCGACTTCCGCATCAAGGCCGATCTCGTGCTGCTGGCCATGGGCTTCGTGCATCCCGTCCATGCCGGTGCGGTCAAGGGCGTCGGCGTCGATCTCGACCAGCGCGGCAACGTCAAGGCGACCGAGCGCGACTACGCGACGTCGGTGACCAAGGTGTTCGCCGCCGGCGACGCGCGGCGCGGCCAGTCGCTCGTCGTCTGGGCCATCCGCGAAGGCCGCCAATGCGCCCGCGCCGTCGACGAGTTCCTCATGGGCCGCTCCGACCTGCCGCGGTGAGGCGGCTCATCTGCCGACGCGGGTGAGGCTGCCCGACCCATCCTTCGAGACGCCCGCTTCGCGGGCTCCTCAGGATGAGGGTAAACTAGCTGCCTCATCCTGAGGAGCGCCCACAGGGCGCGTCTCGAAGGATGAGTGGGGCAGCGGCGAAATCCCAGGCGATAGGCGAGCACCAGTTGACGGCACGCACACCGGCGTTGGAAGCTCTGGCGAAAGACACAAGGGAGCGAGACATGGCGAAGCGGCCGCCCGAGCCGAAAATCATCAACGCCGAGGACATCAACCCGCGGCATAACTGGGACCGGCCGATCCTGGCGCTCGGCCCCAGCGCAGTCGATTTCGAGGAGCGCATCGATTTCCGCCGCCTCCACCGCTACCGCCTGGGGCGCACGCGGCAGGCCCTGGCGAAGTCGGGGCTGGGCTCGCTGCTGGTCTTCGACCAGTACAACATCCGTTACATGACCAGCACCGTCATCGGCAACTGGGCGCGGGACAAGCTCACCCGCTACGCGCTGCTGCCGGGGAGCGGCGAGCCGCATGTCTGGGATTTCGGCTCGGCGGCGAAGCACCACCGGCTCTACGCACCCTGGCTGCCGCAGCACAATTGCCATGCCGGCATGCTGGGCTTGCGCGGCGCCGTCCATCCTAAGATCGGGCTGATGCGTAAGGCCGCGCTCGAGCTCAAGTCGATCCTCGACGAGAATGGCGTCGGCGACATGCCTGTGGGCGTCGATGTGGTCGAGCCTGCCATGTTGTTCGAGCTGCAGGCGGCAGGGATCGACGTGCGCGACGGGCAGCAGGTCATGCTCGATGCGCGCGAGATCAAGAGCGCCGACGAGATCTCTCTCCTCAACATGTCGGCGGCGCTGGTCGACGGCACCTATCAGACTATCGCCGAGCATCTGAAGCCGGGCATCCGCGAGAACGAGATCGTCGGCCTCGCCAACAAGCGGCTCTATGAGCTGGGCTCCGACGACGTCGAGGCGATCAACGCCATCTCGGGCGAGCGCTGCAGTCCGCACCCGCACAATTTCACCGACCGGCTCATCCGGCCGGGCGACCAGGCCTTCTTCGACATCATCCAGTCCTTCGTGGGCTATCGCACCTGCTATTACCGCACCTTCAACGTCGGCCGCGCGACCGACGCGCAGAAGGACGCCTACAAGCGGGCGCGCGAATGGATCGACGCCTCGATCGCGGCGGTGAAGCCGGGCGTCACCACCGACAAGATCGCGGCGTGCTGGCCCAAGGCGGAGGAAATCGGCTTCTCCAGCGAGATGGAGGCGTTCGGCCTGCTGTTCGGCCACGGGCTCGGCCTCGGCCTCCACGAGCGGCCGATCATCAGCCGGCTCAACTCCTTCGACGATCCCATGGAGATCAAGGAGGGCATGGTCTTCGCGCTGGAGACCTATTGCCCCGCGAGCGACGGCTATTCGGCGGCGCGCATCGAGGAGGAGGTCGTGGTCACGCCCAAGGGCGCCAAGGTGATCACGCTCTACCCGGCCGAGGAGCTGCCGATCGCCAACCCCTACTGAGCGGGCGTGGTGAGCGCCGGCTGAGCCACACCCTCGTCATCCGTCTCGCCGCGCAGCGCGCGCGCCGCCCTGTCCATGTCGACGGCGCCGACCCAGCGCGCGATCACCAGCGTGGCGATGATGTTGCTGGTGAGGTTGGTGGCGGCGCGCATCTCGGCCATGAAGCGGTCGATGCCGATGAGCAGCACCAGGCCGCCGACCGGCAACACGTGGATCGCCGGCATGGTGGCGGCGAGCGCGACGAAGCCGCCGCCGGTCACGCCGGCCGCCCCCTTCGACGTGAAGAGCATGACGAAGAGGATGGTAAGCTGCTGCATCCAGGTCAGGTCGATGTTCGTCGCCTGGGCGATGAAGAGGACGGCCATGGTCATGTAGATCGCGGTGCCGTCCATGTTGAAGGAGAATCCCGCGGGCATGGCGAGCCCAACCACCTCCTTGCTGCAGCCCATGTTCTCGAGCTTGGCCATCGAGCGCGGGATCATGGTCTCGGCCGAGGTGGCGCAGAACACGAAGATGATCTCGTCCTTGAAATGGGCCAGCACCGGCCACAGGCGGAATCCGGCGAGCCTCAACGCCGCACCGAGCACGAAGATGACAAAGAGGATGCTGACGACGTAGACGCCGGCGACGAGCTGGCCGAGTTGCACCAGCGTGCCGACGCCGTGCTTGCCGATGGTGAAGGCGATGCCGCCGAGCGCCGCGAGCGGGGCGAAATACATGATGAACCGCACCACGCCGAAGAGGCCCTGGACGCACAGGTCGAGCAGGTTGATGAGCGGCTTGGCCCGCTCGCCGATGGCGCAGAGCGCGAGGCCGAACAGCACGGCCAGGAACAGCACCGGCAGGATATCGCCGTGGGTGAAGGCGCCGATGAAGCTGTCGGGAATGATGTTCAGCAGGAAGTCGACGATATTGAGCGACTTCGCGCTGGCGACATAGCCCTGGACCAGCTTGTCGTTGAGGCTCGCCGGGTCGGCGTTGATGCCGGCGCCGAAGTGAAAGACATTGCCGACGGCCACGCCGATGAGCAGCGCCAAGGTCGAGACCACCTCGAAGTAGATCAGCGATTTGACGCCGATCCTCGCCACCTGCCGCATGTCGCCGATGGTGGCGATGCCAACCACCACCGTGGCGAAGATGATCGGGGCGATGATGGCCCGGATCGCCTTGATGAAGCCGTCGCTGAACGGCTTCAGCGATACCG
>DASVOY010000447.1:0-4122 GCA_036383115.1 Allostellaceae bacterium | reverse complement strand
GATGGCGCGCGGCTGCGGCTCCTCGCCAATTTCGGCGATGATGCGGTGGCATTACCTGAGCCGGCGCGCGGACGGCTGATCCATGCGGCGGGCGAGACGCCAAAAGACTCGGTGCCGCCGCTCTCGGCCGCCTTCTTCCTGGATGAGCCCGCGGGCGGATGACGGCGACGGATCGCTCTCTGCTGCGCTTGGCACGGTTGGCGGGTGTGTCGCCCAGCTATCGCGACGCCTGGAACAAGCCGCGCCGGGTGTCGCCCGAGACGCTACGCATGATCCTCATCGCGATGGGATTCGGCGTGGCGACGCCCGGCGACATCGCGGCGGCGATTGCCGAGCTCGAGGCGGCGGAGTGGCGCGCGCTGCTGCCGCCGGTCGTGACCGCGGCGTCGGATGCGCCGGCAACCGTGCCGCTGACGGTGCCCGAGGAGGAGGGTAGGGCTTCTTGGAGCGTCATCCTCGAGAGCGGCAAGCGGCGCGAAGGCGCCGCCGAACTCGGCGCGCTCGAGGTTGTTGCCGAGAAGCGCGAGCGGCGGCAGCGCCGGCGGCGCCTGGCCTTGCCGTTCGGCGCGGGATTGCCGCCGGGCTATCACCGCCTCACGGCGACGGTCGGGTCCGTGAGCGCCGAGACGGTGCTCATCGTCGCACCGCGCCACGCCTATCTCCCGCCCGAGCTGGAAGAGGGCGGGCGCGCCTGGGGCGCCACGGTCCAGCTCTACGCGCTCCGCTCCGTGCGCAACTGGGGTATTGGTGATTTCACCGACCTCGCGACGCTCGCCGCAGGCGCGGCGCGGCGCGGCGCGCGCACGCTCGGCATCAATCCGCTGCATGCGCTGTTCCCGGCGGAGCCGCGCCATATCAGCCCCTATTCGCCGTCGAGCCGCCGGTTTCTCAACTCGCTCTACATCGATCCCGCGGCCGTACCCGACTTCGCCCACAGCACCGCCGCCCAGGCGCACGTCGCCGCGCCCGAAGTCGAGACGCTGCTGGCCGCGGCGCGCGACAGTGAGCTGGTGGATTACGAGAGGGTCGCTCTGCTCAAGTGGCCGATCTTCGAGGAGCTTTATCGCGGCTTCGCCCAGCGCCACCTCGGAACCGAGAAAGACGGCGCCCTGAGCGAGCGCGGCGCCGCCTTCCGTCGCTTCCAGCGCGAGGGCGGCGGCGCGCTCGCCGCCTACGCCACCTTCACGGCGCTTCATGGGCACATGATGCGCGAAAGCGGCAGCTTCTGCTGGCAGGATTGGCCGGCGCCGCTGCGCGACGCCACCTCGCCCGAGGTGGCGCGTTTTGCCGTCGAGCATCGGCCGCGCATCGAGCTGCACCAGTATCTGCAGTGGGAGGCAGAGCGGCAGCTCGGCGAAGCGGCGCGCGCGGCCGAAGCGGCAGGTTTGTCGATCGGCCTCTACCGCGATCTCGCCGTCGGCGTCGACCCCAACGGCGCCGAGGCCTGGGCCGACCCGTCGATGATGGTGACGGGCGCCAGCGTCGGCGCGCCGCCCGACGCCCTCAACCTGAAGGGGCAGGATTGGGGGCTGGCGCCGGTGAATCCGGTGGCATTGCGGCAGCAGGCCTACGCGCCGTTCATCGCGGCTTTGCGCGCCAACATGCGTCACGCCGGCGTGCTGCGCATCGATCACGTCATGGCGCTGATGCACCTCTACTGGGTGCCGCGCGGCGTGAGCCCGGCGGAGGGCGCCTACGTCGACTACCCCTTCGACGATCTCAGGCGCGTCCTCGCGCTCGAAAGCCACAGGCAATCCTGCGCCGTCATCGGCGAGGATCTCGGTACGGTGCCCGCGGGCTTCCGCGAGACCATGAAGGAGACGCGCGTGCTCTCCTATCGCCTGGTGCTGTTCGAGCGCGGCCGCGGCGGCCGCTTCCTGCCGCCCGAGGATTACCCGGAGCTCGCCACCGCGTCGTTCTCGACGCACGACCTCGCCACGCTCAAGGGTTTCTGGCTCGGCCGCGACCTCGAATGGCGGCGCAATCTCGACCTCTACCCCAGCGCCGATATGGCCGAAAGGGACCGCCGGGAGCGGCAGCGCGACCGGCGCCGCTTGCTCGACGCGCTGCTCCAGGCCGGAACGCTGGCGCCCGACGCGGCCAAGCGCCTGCTCCCCAGTGATGACGAGCCGATCTACGAGCCCGAACTCGCCGAGGCCGTGCACCGTTTCCTTGGGCATGCAAAGGCGCGGCTGGCACTGATGCAGGTCGAGGACGCGGTAGGAGAGCTCGAGCAGGCGAACCTCCCGGGCACGGTCCATGAGCACCCGAACTGGCGGCGGAAGCTGTCGCTCGCGCTCGACCAAGTGCTGCACGATCCGCTCTTCTTGCGCGTCACGGCGGCAATCGCGCAGGCGCGGCAGGAGCCGGAGCTGCGCGCCCAGCCCCGGCGCGCCTCGGGCGTACCATGAGCGCCGCGCCGCGCGCGACCTACCGGCTGCAGCTCAACCGCGACTTCACCTTCGCCGATGCCACCGCCCTGGTCGACTATCTCGCCGATCTCGGCATCAGCCATCTCTACAGCTCGCCCTTCCTCAAGGCGCGTCCGGGATCGACGCATGGCTACGACATCATCGATCACAACCAGATCAATCCCGAGATCGGCACGATCGGCGACCTCGCCGCGCTCACCGACCGTCTCAAACAGCGCGGCATGGGCTTGGTGGCTGACTTCGTGCCGAACCACATGGGCGTCGGTCCCGACAACGCCTGGTGGCTCGACGTTCTCGAATGGGGGCGGCTGTCGCCCTACGCCGAATATTTCGACATCGACTGGCACGCGCCGCGGCCGGATCTTGCCGGCAAGGTGCTGCTTCCGGTGCTCGGCGACCAATACGGCACGATCCTCGAGAAAGGCGAAATCCGGCTGCGCTTCGACGCCGACAATGGCGGTTTCAGTGCCCGCTACTACGATCATCGCTTCCCGATCGCGCCGCCGCGCTACCCGGCGATCCTGAGCGCCGTCGCGCCGCCGGCCGGGAGGAGCGGGGACGAGTTCAAGCGCCTCGCTGAGAGCTTCGCGCGCCTGCGCGAGCCGCGTGGCCGCGCACGCGCGGAGAGCAGCTATGCCGAGGGCATGCGGCTCAAGTCGGCGCTCGCCGCGCTCGCCCGGCGGGAGCCGGAGGTCGCGACTGCACTCGACCGCGCGGCGGAGAGCTTCGATGGCGAGCCCGGCAACCTCGAGAGCTGGCGCCGCCTCCATGCGCTGCTGGAGGTGCAGGCCTACCGCATCGCCTATTGGCGCGTCGCCTCGGACGAGATCAATTACCGGCGCTTCTTCAACATCAACGACCTCGCCGGCATCCATGTCGAGCTGCCGGAGCTGTTCGAGCGCGTGCACCGCCTGGTGCTGACGCTCGTCGCCGAGGACCGCCTCCAGGGCCTGCGCATCGATCATATCGACGGCCTCTTCGATCCCGCGGGATATTGCGAGCGGCTGCAGCGCGAGGCGGCCTCCGCGGCGCGGCTGCCGCCGGGGAATTTCTACATTGTCGTCGAGAAGATCCTGGCGCCCTACGAGGCGTTGCGCGATTGGCCTGTGGCCGGGACGACCGGTTACGAGTTCATTCGCGAGGTCGGCGGCTTGCTCATCGATCCTGTCGGCGAAAGGCCGTTGCTGCGCGCCTATCGCCGCTTCACCGGCCGCACCGAGAACTACGACGCGATGCTCTACGCCAGCAAGAGGCGCATCACCGAGGTCAATCTGGCGAGTGAGAGGAACGTTCTGGCGAGCGAGTTCCACGTCCTGTCGCGCAGCCATTGGCGCAGCCGCGACTTCACGTGGAACGGCATGCGCGCCGCGCTCGACGAGGTCATCGCCGCCTTTCCCGTCTACCGCGCCTATGTGAGCGAAGCGGGCGTGGATGCCGAGGATCGGCGCTACATCGATTGGGCGGTGGCGCTGGCGAAGAAGCGTTGGCCCGGCGCCGACACCTCGATCTTCGACTTCATCCGTGGCGTGCTCACTCTCGACTCGGCGCGCCGCGGCAGCGGCTATGGCCACGCCGCCGTGCTACGCCTCGCCATGCGCTTCCAGCAGGTGACCGGCCCGGTGATGGCGAAGGGCGCCGAGGACACGGCGTTCTATCGCTACGTCCCCCTGCTTGCGCTCAACGAGGTCGG
>DASVOY010000446.1:0-2834 GCA_036383115.1 Allostellaceae bacterium | reverse complement strand
GGACGTCGATCTCTGGCCGAGCTACGACGCGATCCGCTGCCCCACCCTGCTGCTGCGCGGCGCCGAGTCCGACCTGTTGCGGCCGTCGGATGCCGAGGCGATGACGCAGCGCGGCCCGCGCGCGAAACTGGTCGAATTTCCCGGCATCGGCCACGCGCCGGCGCTGATGGCCGAGGACCAGATCGCCGCCATCCGCGACTTCCTCCTTGGCTGACGCCACGACCACCGGCTATCTCGCGCCGGAGGGCTATATCGAGGAGCTGCTCGCCGAGCTCGGCGATGCGGCGGTGGAGGTGCACGGCCGGCTTGTGCTGGCGCCGGGGCCGCCGCGTCCCGTCGCCTGGGTCGCCAATATCTGGCGCGATCCGCAGCGCTTGCCCATCGCCTCGATCGGCGACGCGGTGCGCCAGCTCCGCGCCATCCAGCGCAACTGGGCGCTCTATTCGCATGCCCATCACCGCCGCGCCGCACTCATCGCCGAGCAGCTCCCCAAGGTCTCGGCCAAGCCGCTCGCCTTTGGAACGCCGGCGCCCGCGGCGCCGCTTGGCTCCTGGACGCTGCTCGATCCCGGCACCGTGCTGGCGGCGCCCTCCTGCACCAGCCCGTTCCCCAATGGCGAGGTCGACTTCGTCGAGGACCGCGAGGCGCCGCCGAGCCGCGCCTATCTGAAGCTGTGGGAGCTCTTCACCCTGCTGGGCGAGCGGCCGCGGGCGGGCGAGGTCTGCCTCGATCTCGGCAGCAGCCCCGGCGGCTGGACCTGGGTGCTGCAAGGCCTGGGGGCGCGCGTCATCAGCGTCGACAAGGCGCCGCTCGACCCGCGCATCGCAGCGCTACCGCGGGTTGAACTCAGGCGCGAAAGTGCGTTCGGGATCGATCCAAGGAGTGTCGGCGGGATCGACTGGCTGTTCTCGGACGTTGTCTGTTATCCCGCCCGGTTGCTGGCGCTGGTCGAGCGCTGGATCGCGGCGGGGAGTTGCGACCGCTTCGTCTGCACGATCAAGTTCCAAGGGGCGACCGACCATGACACCGCCCGCCGCTTCGCCGCCATCCCCGGCGCCCGCCTGCTGCATCTCCACAACAACAAGCACGAGCTGACATGGATTCGGTTGAGCTGAACGGGCGGCCTCTGGTTTCCCCGAGCGACTTTCCGCCCTTCCTGATGCGGGCACCGTGGTGGGGCGGCGACCTCCAGACCATGCGCAATTTCCTCATGCGCCGGCGCACGCCGCTGCCCGCCGCCGAGCGGCTGCAGCTGCCGCTGCGCGACGGCAGCGGCGACCGGCTGGTCGGAGCGCTGCATCGGCCCATGGCTCCGCCGGCGCGGCCGCGACCGCTGGCGGTGCTCGTCCACGGCCTCAGCGGCTGCGAGGACAGTTTCTACATTCTCAAGAGCGCGTGGCACCTGCTTACCCTGGGATTTGCCGTGCTGCGCCTCAACCTGCGCGGCGCCGGGCCGTCGCGGCTGCTCTGCCGGCTCCAGTACCACGCCGGTCGCGCCGAGGACTTCGCCGACGCGCTGACGGCGCTGCCGCCCGCGCTCACCGCCGGCGGCATCGTGGCGATCGGCTACTCGCTCGGCGCCAACATGCTGCTCAAATATCTCGGCGAGCGCGGCGGCGAGGTGCCGCTCAAGGGCGCGGTGTCGGTGTCGGCGCCGCTCGACCTCGCCGCCACGGCGCGCCGCATGATGCGGCGGCGCAACACGCTCTATCAGCGCTACCTGCTGCGCCACATGCGCGACGAGAGCCTCGGCCCCGGCGCCGAGGTCAGCGCAGCCGAGCGCACGGCGATCACCGAGGCGCGCAGCATCTGGGAGTTCGACCACCGCTTCAGCGCGCCGCGCAACGGCTTCCGCGGCGCCGAGGATTACTACGAGCGCAACGCGTCCAAGCGCTTCCTCGATGGCGTGTCGGTGCCGACCCTGGTGATCCACGCGCTCGACGATCCCTGGATCCCGTCCGAGCCCTATGTCGGCTACGACTGGCGGCGCAACCCGAGCCTGGTCCCGCTGCTGCCGCCGCGCGGCGGCCATGTCGGATTCCAGGGCCGGGACCGCCGCGTCCCGTGGCACGACCTCTGCGCGGCGCAGTTCCTGGCCGCGCTTTAGCCGCTGAAGAGCTACAACGGAGACTGGTTGCACTGGCTCCCGGGGGTCGGGGCGCCGTGGCCGCGTCGCCGCGGAAAACCACGCGGGGCCGCGGCCGCGCCCACGGAATGTTTCACGTGAAACCTACAAAATCGTGCCCAGGCGCTCGCCGAGTGGATCACGCCGCGGCGGTTCCGCATCACTTCCGACTTCACGGAAGTGCGCCGACGCATGAGGCGCGCGCCAAGCCCGAACGCCTCTTCACGGCCAATGGCGCGCCCAACCACACCTCGTCGAACGGCGTCTGCCTGCCGCTTGGCTATCCCCAGGTCGCCTGCCCGACCTGCGACGGCAACAACGGCACGCCGGGCCAGACGCCGGCCATCAACAATCCCGTGGCGATATCGGACCGCGCCAACACCGCGCCGCCGCTTAGCCCGCCTTGAGCCGCCTGGCCGCGTCGACGGCGGAGTAGGTGAGCACGCCGTCGGCGCCGGCGCGCTTGAACGCGATGAGCGTCTCGATGATCACCGAGGGATCGAGCCAGCCGCGCTCGACGGCACCGGCCAGCATGGCGTACTCGCCGCTCACCTGATAGGCGAAGGTGGGCGCGCCGAAGCGGTCCTTGACGCGGCGGATGATGTCGAGATAGGGCAGGCCCGGCTTCACCATCACCATGTCGGCGCCCTCGGCCAGGTCGAGCGCCACCTCGCGCAGCGCCTCGTCGCTGTTGGCGGGGTCCATCTGG
>DASVOY010000445.1:0-2734 GCA_036383115.1 Allostellaceae bacterium | reverse complement strand
CCCTGAACTTCGGCTTCCTCTTGTCGCTGAAGGCGGCGATTCCCTCCTTGTAGTCCTCAGTCTGGCGCAGCTTCTCGTAAGCGTGGCCTTCGACCTCGAGACCGACGCCGATGCCGGTTTCGTAGGAGGTCGCGAGCACGCGCTTGATGGTCTTGAGCGCAAGCGGCGACTGGGCGACGAGCTTGGCGACCGTGTCGTCGATCTCCTTGTCGAGCGCACCTGAGTCCTCCACCACGCGCGTGAGCAGGCCCCACTGATAGGCCTCGGGCGCCGGGATGCGGCGGCCGAGCATCATCATGTCGGCGGCGCGGGTGAGCCCGGCGATGCGGGCGACCCGCTGGCTGCCGCCACTGCCGGGAATCTGGCCGAGCGACACCTCGGGGAGCGCGAGCAGCGAATCCTTGGTGGCGAGCCGGATGTCGCAGGCCATGGCGAGCTCGAGGCCGACGCCCATGGCGTATTTCTCGATCGCGCAGATCACCGGCTTGGGGCAACGCTCGGGCGCCGCGATGTTCCAGGCGAGATGCGACATGCCGTCGGTCTCGATCTCCGGGAACGCCTTGACGTCGCCGCCCGACGTATAGACGCCGTTGGCGCCGCGGATGACGATGACGCGCACATCCGGATCCTGGCCGAACGCCTCGATGATGGCGGCGATCTGGCTGCGTCCACGGTACGAGACGACATTGAGCGGCGGACGGTCGAGAATGAGATGGCCGACCCGTTTCTGCGCATCCACCTCGTAGCGCAGCCCGTCGAGGTCGCGCAGGATCGCAGCGCGCATGTCGGCATAATCTTTGGGCATCAGGATTTCCTCTTGCTTCTGCTGTCATGCCCGCGCAAGCGGGCATCCAGTACTCCTGGGAAAACGTCGTGCGCACAACGTCTGCCCGGGATTACTGGATCGTCCGCTTTCGCGGACGATGACAATCCGAAATTCGCCGGACGTCTCACAACCTCTCATACTCCCCGCTCCGCAGCTTTCTGCGCAGCAGCTTGCCCGACGCGGAGCGCGGGATCGCCCTGACGAACACGTATTCGCGCGGCCGCTTGAAACGGGCGAGCCCGGTCTTGAGGCAGGCGGCATCGATCGTGTCGCAGGTCACGTCCGCCGACACCGGCTCGATGAAGGCGACCACCCGGCTGCCGAGTCGATCGTCGGGCATGCCGACCACCGCGGCGCTGGCGACGCCCGCGCAACGCGCGAGCGCGCCCTCGACCTCTTCGGGATAGATGTTCTCGCCGCCGCTGATGATCATGTCGTCGACCCGGCCGACGACGAAGAGCTCGCCGTCCTCGTCGAACTGGCCGAGATCGCCGGTGCGGTACCAGCCGCCCTGGATCGCCTTGGCGTCGGCATCCGGCCGCTTCCAGTAGCCGGAGAAAGCCTCCGGGCTCGCCATGCCGGCGACGATCTCGCCCGGCTCGCCCGGGCCGAGATCGACCTCGATGTCGCCGCGGCGCGCCGGATCGGCCGGCACCACGCGGACCACCGCATTGAGGCCGGCGCGCCCCGCGCAGGCCGGCTTGTCGCGCAGATGATCGCAGATCGTGAAGGTGTAGATCTCGCTCGATCCGTAGTGATTGATGAACACCTCGGGCTTGAGCGCCTCGAGGCACTGCTCGACCAGCACCGGCGTCATCGCCATGCCGGCGTAGCTCACGCGCGACAGCGAGCGCAGGTCGTGCCGGGAAAACTCCGGATCGCGCAGGATGTCGTGGAACATGGTCGGGACCAGGAACAGGCTCGATACCCGCTCGGCCGCGACCAGCCGCAGCACACCGGCCGGCGAATAGTCCGGCATGCAGACGAGCTTGCCGTTGAGGAGCGCGGCGCTCAGCATCTTGCGCACCCCCATGGTGTGGAACATCGGCATGACGCAGAGCGAGGATTCGCCCATGCGGTACTGGTGATGCGCGATCTGGCTCACGCCCGCCGCGAGCTCGGCGCGATGGGAGCGCGGCACGCCCTTCGGCCGGCCGGTCGTGCCCGACGTGTAAAGCATCAGGCAAGTGGCCGCCGGGTCGGGCGCGGCGGGCCCGGCGACGGGCGCGGCCTCGAGCAGCGTCTCGAAGCGGATGCCGTCGCCCTTGCCGTCGGCGGCGACGATCTGGCGCTCCGGCGCAATCCGGAGCTGGGCCGCAGCCTCGGGCGAAGCTTTCGCGGCGCCGTCGTAGGCGACCGCCGCCGCCTCGCAGTCCTCGAGGCAATAGGCGATCTCCTCGAGCGAGCCGCGCCAGCTGATCGGCGTGAACACGAGGCCGAGCATGTGGCTCGCCCAATAGAGCGTCGCCATCTCGTAGCGGTTGCGCATGATGACGGCGAGATGATCGCCCGCGCGCAGGCCCATCCGGCCGAGCGCCCCGGCGGCGGCGCGGATCTCGGCATCCCACTGCGCAAAACTACGGCGGCGATCGCCGTCCACGACCGCCGGCGCATCCGGCCAGCGCCGCACCGACGCCGCGAAGGCCGATCCGAGATCCATCACTCGCTCCGACGCAAACGGGCCGCAGCATCCATGATCGCGGCGACGATGCCGACATAGCCGGTGCAACGGCAGATGTGTCCGGACAGCATATCGCGCACCTCGGCTTCGCTCGGCGCGCCATTCTGGCGCAGGAACTGCGTCGTCGACAACAGGATGCCGGCCGTGCAGAAGCCGCATTGGAGCGCGTGGTGGTCGGCAAAGGCCTGCTGCAGCACGTTGAGCGTGCCGGGTTCGGCGAGGCCCTC
>DASVOY010000444.1:0-2130 GCA_036383115.1 Allostellaceae bacterium | reverse complement strand
AGCGGCGGCGGCGGTCGAGGCCTACAAGGCCCGCTACCGCGAGTATTTCGCGCGCCACAACGCGCGGCAGGCCGCGCCGAAGACCGCGCTCGATCCGCTGCCGCGCGTCGTGCTGGTGCCGGGGGTCGGGTTGTTCGGCCTGGGCGCCTCCAAGAAGGACGCCGCCATCGCCGCCGACATCGCGCTCAACACCGTCGCGGTCGTCACCGACGCCGAGGCGATCGGCCGCTACGATTGCGTCGCGGAAGCCGACATGTTCGACGTCGAGTACTGGTCCCTGGAGCAGGCGAAGCTCGGCAAGTCGGCGGAGAAACCGCTCGCCCGCCAGGTCGCGGTCGTCACCGGCGGCGGCAGCGGCATCGGCGCCGCCACGGCGGCAGCCTTCGCCCGCGCCGGCGCCGAGGTCGCGGTGCTCGACCGCGACCACGCGGCGGCGAAAGCCGTCGCCAAATCGATCGGCAGCGCCGCCGGCGGCATCCATTGCGACGTGACCGAGTGGTCCTCGGTGCGCGCCGCCTTCGATGTCGTCTGCGGCATCTTCGGCGGCATCGATACCGTCGTCTCCAATGCCGGCGCCGCCTGGCAGGGCCGGATCGGCGAGGTCGACGACGCCACCTTGCGCCGCTCCTTCGAGCTCAATTTCTTCGCCCATCAATGCGTAGCGCAGCACGCGGTGCGCGTCATGCGCGCGCAGAACACCGGCGGCTGCCTGCTCTTCAACACCTCGAAGCAGGCGGTGAATCCGGGGCGCGACTTCGGCCCCTACGGCTTGCCCAAGGCGGCGACCCTCTTCCTGATGAAGCAATACGCGCTCGACCATGGCAAGGACGGCATCCGCTCGAACGCGGTCAACGCCGACCGCATCCGCAGCGGCCTCCTCACCGACGACATGATCGCGTCCCGCTCGCGCGCCCGCGGCGTCTCCGAGCAGGACTACATGAGCGGCAATCTCCTGGGCCGCGAGGTCACCGCGGACGACGTCGCCGCCGCCTTCCTCTTCCTCGCCCAGGCGCGCACGACCACCGCCGCAATCCTCACCGTCGACGGCGGCAACATCGAGGCGAGTTTGCGGTGATGCCGCCGCTCTCCGGCATCGACCACCTCATCATCGCCGTCGGCGACCTCGACCGCGCGCGGCTGGCGTGGGAGCGGCTGGGATTCACCCTGACGCCGCGCGGGCGGCACCTGCAGCAGGGCACCGGCAATTACTGCATCATGTTCGCGCGCGACTACATCGAGCTCCTGGGCGTCGTCGATCGCACGCAAGGCGCGGGCGGCCTCGCCGATTTCCTCGAAGCGGGCGAGGGGCCGCGCGGGCTCGCCTTCGCCACGCGCTCGGGCGAAGAGACGGCAGCCGACCTCAAGCGCCGCGGCCTCCATCCCGGCGAGCCGCGCGACCTCGCGCGCCAGCTCGAGCTGCCCCAGGGCACGGTGCTGCCGCGCTTCAAGCTGGTGTCGCTGCCCGCCGCGGAGACGCCCGGCCTCAATGCCTTCGTCTGCCAGCATCTGACGCCCGAGCTGGTGCGCCGGCCCGACTGGCTCGTCCATGCCAACGCCGCCACGGGTCTGCGCGGCGTCACCATCGTGGTCGAGGCGACCGAGCCGCTGCGCGCGCCCTACGAGCGGCTCTTCGGCGCCGCCGTCAACACCACCGACGACGTGATGACGGTGCATGCCGGGCCGCATCGCATCACCTTCGTGACGCCGGACGATTTCCTCGCGCTCTATCCCGAGGCCGAGTTCGATCCCGGCCGCGCTCTTCCGGCGATGGCGGCGGTGACGCTCGCGAGCGGCGACCTTGCGCGGAGCGCCGACCACCTGACGCAATGGCAGGTGCCGCACGAGGCGCTGCCCGACGGCACCGTCCTCGTGCCTCCGGAGGAGGCGAGCGGCACGCTGCTGATCTTCGCCCGGCCTTAGGTACTCTTAGCCGACGTTCTCTCTGAGGAAGCCGAGCGTGCGCTCGAGCGCGGTCTTGGTGCTTTCGGCGTTGTAGCTGGCGCGCTCGTCGCAGTTGAAGCCGTGCCCGGCCTTGTAGACATACACGGGGATTTCGGGCCGCGCCTGCTTCACCTTCTCGACGTCGCTCATCGGGATCGAGGCATCGGTCTCGCCGAAATGCAGCATCAC
>DASVOY010000443.1:0-9642 GCA_036383115.1 Allostellaceae bacterium | reverse complement strand
AGATCGTCAAGGAAAAGCGCGCGACCTTCGCGGCGACGCCGGCGCAGCTGCGGCGTCGGCCATCGGTGGCGACGTGCTGGCGCAACCTGGTGCTCGCGGGGGACTGGACGGAGACCGGCCTGCCAGCGACCATCGAGGGCGCGGTCCGCTCCGGCTTTGCCGCGGCGGCGCGACTTATCGGCGAGCCGGACGCGCCCAGCGCGAAAAGGACTTGAGGCCGGCACGCCGAGCGGTCATCTTGGCGCCGGTTTCAACAGGCAGGGCCGTTTAAGGACTGATGCGCGATTCCGCCACGGAGACCATCGACGCCGTCCAGTCGCTGGAGCTGGAGCGGGCCATCGACGTCGCGCGGGAAGCGCTGCTCGCGAGGCGCCGCGACGACGGGCACTGGGTGTTCGAGCTCGAGGCCGACGCCACCATCCCGGCCGAATACATCCTGCTGCAGCATTATCTCGACGAGATCGACGACGGGGTCCAGGCGGCACTAGCCGATTACCTGCGCCAGATCCAGGGCGAGCATGGCGGCTGGCCGCTGTTCCATGGCGGCGCTTTCGACCTCTCCGCCACGGTCAAGGCGTATTTCGCGCTGAAGGCGGCGGGCGATAAGCCCGATGCGCCGCACATGGCGCGGGCGCGCGCGGCGATCCTCGCGCGAGGCGGCGCGGCGTATTGCAACGTCTTCACCCGCATCCAGCTTGCGCTCTTCGGCGAGCTGCCGTGGCATGCGGTGCCGGTGATGCCGGTCGAGATCATGCATCTGCCGCGCTGGTTCCCGTTCCATCTCAGCAAGGTCTCCTATTGGTCGCGCACCGTGATCGTGCCGCTGCTGGTGCTGATGGCGAAGAAGCCGCGCGCGAAGAACCCGCGGCGCATCACGATGCATGAGCTGTTCGCGCCGGGCACGCAGGCGAAGCCGCCGCGCGCGCATGGCTCGCTCTGGGCGGTGCTGTTCAACGGCATCGACAGCATGCTACGCGCGGTCGAGCCCTATATGCCCAAGCGCTCGCGCCGGAGCGCCATCGCAAAGGCCGAGACCTTCGTGCGCGAGCGCCTCAATGGCGAGGACGGGCTCGGCGCCATCTACCCCGCGATGGCCAACGCGGTGATGATGTTCGAGTGTCTGGGCTATCCCAAGGACGATCCCGGCCTGCGCATCGCCAAGGCGGCGCTCAAGAAACTTCTGGTGCTGAACCCCGGCCGTTCCTATTGCCAGCCCTGCGTCTCGCCGATCTGGGACACGTCGCTCGCCTGCCACGCGCTGATGGAGGCGGGCGGGCCGGGGGCGCAGAGCGCGGTGCGCGCGGGCCTCGACTGGCTCGCCGAGCGCCAGGTGCTCGATCTCGCCGGCGATTGGGCGACATGGCGGCCGGGCGTGCGGCCGGGCGGCTGGGCGTTTCAATACGCCAATCCGCATTATCCCGATGTCGATGACACGGCGGTGGTGGCGCTGGCCCTCGACCGTTTCGACCGCACGCGCTATCGGCCCGCGATCGACCGCGCGGCGGAATGGGTGGTCGGGATGCAGAGCCGAAACGGCGGCTGGGGCGCATTCGACGCCGACAACAGCTCCTATTATCTCAATTACATTCCCTGCGCCGATCACGGCGCGCTGCTCGATCCGCCAACAGCGGACGTCTCGGCGCGCTGCGTCAGTTTCCTGGCGCAGCTCGGCGTCAAGGGCGACGCGCTCGCGGCGGGCCTCGCCTATCTCCGGCGCGAGCAGGAGAAGGACGGCTCCTGGTTCGGCCGCTGGGGCACCAATTACGTCTATGGCACCTGGTCGGTGCTGTGCGCGCTCAACGCGGCCGGGGTCGGCAAGCGCTCGCCGGCGGTCCGCCGCGCCGCGGAGTGGCTGGTCGCGCGGCAGCGGCCCGATGGCGGCTGGGGCGAGGACGGCGCCTCTTACTGGCCGGACCAACCGCGCGGCGAGGGCAGGGAGAGCACCGCCTCGCAGACGGCCTGGGCGCTGCTCGGCCTGATGGCCGCAGGCGAAGCCGATCATCCCGCCGTGGCGCGCGGCGTGCGCTACCTCATCGACACGCAGCAGCCGCATGGGCTCTGGGACGAGGACTGGTACACCGCGGTCGGATTCCCTCGCGTCTTCTATCTGCGCTACCACGGTTACCGCGCCTTCTTCCCGCTCTGGGCCCTGGCGCGCTACCGCAACCTCAGCCGCGGCAACGACGAGAGCCTCGCCTGGGGCATGTAGATCGCTCCGCCTCAGAAGCGGAAATCAAACTCGAGCCGCCAGACGACGGTGCCGTTCGGCGATGTTGGGGCCAGGCCGAAGAGATAGGCGATGTTGTAGCCGAGCTCGCCAAGGCCGGCGATGTCCATGCCGCCGCTGAGCGCGGGGCCGAGCCGATGGTCGGGACCGTTCACGCTGGTGAAACTCAGCAGCCTGCCGGCCTCTCCGAAGACTTCCACGCCCGGCGCAAATGCCGGGACGATCTGCCACGTCGATATTCCCGTATAGCGCAGCCTTACGCCGCTCATCGCGTTGCGGCCGAGATCGTGATCGAAGAGGACGTTGAGCACGGTCGAGGATGGACCGAAATCCTTGCGGAACAGACCGCCCAACGTCGCCTGCTCGGGGCTGGACCGATCGACGGCGTGATCGTATTCGACGAAGATCGCGGTCTCCGGCCACCACGTTCCCTGGCGCAGCACCCTGAAGGCGTTCTCGAAATCGACGGTGCGGAACTTCAGCCCGTCCTCGCCGCTCGCCCAATGGCCCTCGACTTCGGTCCACCAATACTCGGTGACGCCGTAGCCGAGCTCGGCGAAGTGGGAGTGCTTTGAATCATTCGAGCGCCCGCGCGAGGTGACGACAGCGCTGTTGTCTTCGAGGCTGACCTCGCCCGGCTCCAGTGACGGCGGGTTGATCTTGAAGTCGGCGGCCGGCGCCGGCCCTGCCACGGTCAAGCCGGCGAGGACGGCGGCAAAAAGTGCGGGAGCGCCCCATACGGACTTCGGCATACCGCGCCTTGTGTGGACCATCTCGCGCGGCTGCGCAACGCCGTTCTCGCGCATTGCGCCCGCGGCGGGCGCGCGGCATGTTCCAGCGCGGCGGAGCTTGCGGAGCCATGGCACGAGAGAGAGCGACAAACCTGCCGGTCGCCGCGGTCACCGGCCTCGTCGCCGAGGCGCGTATCGCGCGCGGCATGGGGTGGAGGGCCGTGGCGGCAGGGGGCAGGGAAGAAGGGACGCGCGCCGCGATCGCGCGGCTCATCGCCGACGGCGCCGCTGCGCTCGCGAGCTTCGGCATCTGCGGCGGGCTCGACCCGGCGCTCCGCTCGGGCGCGCTGATCCTGCCGCACGCAGTGCTCGGCGAGGACGGCGACCGTTATGCGGTCCATGCGGGGCTGCATCGGACGCTCGCGGCGGCACTCGAGCAAGCGGGCATCGGCGCGTTCACCGGCGACATGCTGGGGGCGGCCGCAGCGGCCGATACGCCCTCGCGCAAGGCGACGCTCCACCGACAGGGCGGCGTCGCGGTCGATCTCGAAAGCCATCTCGTCGCCGGTGCAGCGGCAGAGGCGCGGATTCCCTTCATCGTGCTGCGTGCCGTGGCCGACCCGGCGGAGCGTGCCCTGCCGCCGGCGGCGCTGATCGGGCTCGACGAGGAGGGGCGCACGGCCTTGGGTCCGGTGCTGCGGTCGATCGCGCGGCAGCCGGGCCAGGTCTCAGCCCTGCTGCGGCTCGCGCTCGACACCCATCACGCGCTCGCCTCACTCCGCCGCGCCGCGCGCGCCCTCGGGAGTCTTGGGCACCCACGGGAGGAGTGAGCAGGCCGGCGCCTCCGGCGTTCGCCTGTCATGTTCGAGCTCACCTTCCTCGGCACCGCCGCGAGCGCGCCCTCGGCGGAGCGCGGCCTGCCCGCGCTCCTCGTGGCTGGCAATGGCCGGCGCATCCTCGTCGATTGCGGCGAGGGCACGCAGCGCCAGATGCTGCGCGCCGGCATCGGCTTCCGCCGGCTCGAGCGCGTGCTGCTGACCCACCGCCATCTCGACCATGTGCTGGGGCTGGGCGGGCTGATCGCCACGCTCGGGCTGCTGCGCGCCGGGAGCGAACTCGTCATCCACGGCGGGCGCGAGACGCTGGCCTTCGTCGAGCGCTATCTGCTCGCGCTCTGGCCGGAACGGCTGGTGCCGCTCTCGATCGGGCTCGCCGCGCTCGAGCCCGGCGCGGTGATCGACGAGGAGGGTTTCCGCATCGCATGTTTTCCCGTCTCGCATCGCGGGGTCGAGAGCTTCGGCTTCCGCTTCGACATGCCGCCACGCCGGCATCTGAGGTCCGACCGCCTCGCCGCGCTCGGTGTGCCCGACGGGCCGTGGCGGGCGGCGCTTGCCCGCGGCGAGGCAGTGATCCTGGAGGATGGCCGGCGGGTCGAGGCGGAGGAGGTGCTCGGGCCCGCGCGCGCTGGGGCGAGCCTGGCGGTGGTCGGCGATGCCGACGAGACCCGCAGCCTCGTCGACGCGGTGCGCGGCGCCGACGCGCTCGTCATCGAGGCGAGCTTTCTCGCGCGCGATGCGGCCATGGCCAGATGCCGCGGCCATCTGACGGCCGCCCAGGCCGCGTCGCTCGCGGCCGAGGCGCAGGTCGGCATGCTCTATCTCACGCATCTGTCGGGGCGTTACTCGAGCGACGAGGTCGCGGCTGAGGCGCGCAGCCGCTTCCCGAACGTCCAGCTCGCCCGTGATTTCGACCGGGCGCGCGTGCTGCCGGCGGGCTGACGCTGATCGGGAACTTCCGCGGCAAGGCCGGGGTTACACGGGCACATCCTCCTGGTCTGCGCGCGGAGAGCGCGATGCCCTTCCTCATTGACAGCCCGGCCTTCGGCGACGGCGATCCGATCCCCGCCAGATACACCCAAGACGGCGACAATCTCTCGCCGCCGCTGACTTGGCGCGACGCGCCGCCGGGGACGCAGGGCTTCGCCCTCGTGCTCTATGATTACGATGCGCCGGACGAGCTCTTCCGCCATTGGGCGGTATATGATATCCCCGCCGATGTCATGGCGCTGCACGAGGGCATCGGCAGCGCAGCGATAACGGCGCTGCCGCAGGGGATCAATGATTTCGGCAACCGCCGCTATGACGGCCCGGCGCCGCCGCCCGATGGTCGCCGCCACATCTACCATTTCCGCCTCGCGGCGTTGAGCGTGGGGCGGCTCGACCTGTCGGCGCGGCCCTCGGCGGCGGAGGTCTGGGACGCGGCGCAGGCGCATCTCATCCGTGAGGCCGAGA
This sequence comes from Allostellaceae bacterium, assembly GCA_036383115.1. Taxonomy (GTDB): domain Bacteria; phylum Pseudomonadota; class Alphaproteobacteria; order ATCC43930; family CGMCC-115725; genus DAHUYF01. The sequence goes on along the minus strand of DASVOY010000443.1, from coordinate 4,393 downwards.
TGGTCGGCATTTATGAGCGGCCGGCGCCCGGCCCGATACCGGAGCGCATCCACCGGCAGCCGAGCAAGGGCAGTCCGGTGATCTATGCTGGCGATGCCGGCGGGCCCAATGACGGGCGCAACATCACCACCGCCGATCTCGACCGCGATGCCGGCAAGCCGCCGCCGGATCGGCTCGAGGCGGAAGTCTATAACGCGAACAAGCCTAAAGGTGATCACGGCAACGACGGATAAGGCGGGCGCTCACGCCACCGCCGGCGCAGCAGCGACCACACCGCGATGGCGACGCCCGCGACCGCCAGCCCGGCGATGATGTCGGCAAGGTAATGGCCGCCCGGCACCGGCAGCGACAGCAGCATCATGGCGTTGACGGCGAGAGCGACGAGGAACAGCCGCCGGTAGCCGCGGTGGATATAGGTGAGGAGCACGGCGTAGACGGCGTGGAACGAGGGAAATCCGACGATGCCATCGACCTGCAGGAGGTCGATGACATGGACATTGTCGGCGCGCAGCGCCGCGAAGAATGTCACCGGAAACGAATCGAGCTCTGCCGCGACATCGTAGTGCACCCATGGTCCCGCTACCGGCAGCGCGATAAAGCCCGCCATCGTCGGGAGCAGCGCGATGATCAGCAGCCACAGCAGCTCGGCGCAGCGCTCGCTCCGGCCGATGGCCGCGTAATAGCCGATGGCGAGGGTGAAATGCGGGATGTAGCTGACATAGGCGAGCGCCAGCAGCAGCGGCAGGCCGGGCGCCGGCGCGACCGCGGCCGCCCATTGCGCCCAGTCGAAGCCGAGAGCGCGGTCGAGCGCAACGAAGCGCGCATCCTGGAGCGGGCCGGCGATGGTAGCGCAGAGATAGCTCAGGCTTGCCGACACCGGCAGGAAGGCGAGGAACTGCGCCATCGCCTCGGTGATGCGGGCGAAGCCCGCGCCGGCACGCTGCAGCCGCCACGCCCCCGCCGCGCTGAGCAGCAGCAGCACCCCGGCGACATAGATCTCCGCATGAACGAAGATGATGCCGTCATGTCGCGCCCAGGCGATGTCGGCGAGGCCGAGCGCCGCGATGGCGATCCACGCCGCGCGCACGGCCGTCCGCGGCCCCGCCGCTGCCCTGGCGGCGGGGAGGGGCGGCGCATTGAAGCCATGCTCGGCGGCCCGGGTCAGGAGGCCCCGCTTGGCGGACATCGGCATCTCCTTCGGGGCCTGATCGCCTTGCCCGCCAACGCCGCGCTCGCGCCGCGCGCGCTAGCCGCAACCAGCACGAGAAAAAATCCCGCATGGCAGACGGATTGGTAACCGTCCCGGATCAGGCTGGTCAGGAACATCCGGGCCGGACTCAAGGTATCGAAGCGTGGCTCAGCGCTGGTGTTGGCGCGCTTGCAGGGCGTGGTGAAACGCCACTTCGCCGTGCCGGCGCGGTAATGGCGGCGACGTAGGAGTGAGTGCTGACGGTAGTGCTAGCCCGCCTTGCGAGTGATCGGCTGGTGCTTGAGACGCTCCATCGCTTCCTCGACATGGCGCGAGAAGACGTATTCGGCGGGGCGCTGGCGGTCGAGGGAGATTTCCTCGGCCCACTCGCCCTCGGTGCGCACGCCCTTAATGGCCACGGCCAGCGCCTTCATTGGATGCTTCACCGCATCCATGACCGCGGTCGCCTCATAGCCGCTATGCACCATGCAGTCGGCGCATTTCTCGTAATTGCCGGTGCCGTAGGCGTCCCAGTCGGTCTCGCTCATCAGCTCCGCGAAGGTCTTGGCATAGCCCTCGCCGAGCAGGTAGCAGGGACGCTGCCAGCCGAAATAGTTGCGCGTCGGATTGCCCCAGGGCGTGCAGTGATAGCTCTGGTTGCCGGCGAGGAAGTCGAGGAACAGCGACGATTGGCTGAACGACCATTTCTTGGCTCCGTTGCCGCGCTTGAAGATGTCGCGGAACAGCTCCTTGGTCTTGCGCCGGTTGAGGAAATGCGCCTGGTCGGGGGCGCGCTCATAGGCGTAGCCCGGCGACACCGTGATGCCGTCGACGCCGCTCGCCATGACGTCGTCGAAGAACGTCGCGACACGCTCGGGCTCGGCGCCGTCGAAGAGCGTGCAGTTGATGTTGACGCGGAAGCCCCTGGCCTTCGCCGTCTTGATCGCGGCGACCGCGCGCTCGTAGACGCCTTCCTCGCAGACGGAGTGGTCGTGCATCTGCTTGTCGCCGTCGAGATGCACCGACCAGACGAAGAATGGGCTGGGGGTGAAGCGGTCGAGCTTCTTCTCCATCAACAGCGCGTTGGTGCAGAGATAGACGAACTTCTTGCGCGCGATGATGCCCTCGACCACCTGCTCGATCTCGCGATGCAGGAGGGGCTCGCCGCCGGCGATCGACACCACCGGGGCGCCGCACTCGTCGACGGCCTCCAGGCACTGCTCGACCGTGAGGCGCTGGTTGAGGATGGCGTCGGGATAGTCGATCTTGCCGCAGCCGGCGCAGGCGAGGTTGCAGCGGAACAGCGGCTCAAGCATGAGCACGAGCGGATAGCGCTCGACGCCCTTGAGGCGCTGCTTGGCGACATACGCGCCGACGCGGATCTTCTGATGCAATGGAACGGCCAAGGAAATCCCCTCAGGCGATGGGTTGAGACATGTCAGACCGCGTTGTCGGCGAGCTCGGGCGGCATGCGGAAGCGCACGTTCTCGGTAATGCCGGGCAGCGCCGAGAGTTCCACCTCGCCGAGCTGCTTAAGGCGGTCGATGAGCTGCTGTACCAGCTCGGCCGGGGCCGAGGCGCCGGCGGTGATGCCGACGGAGTCGATGCCCTCGAGCCATTTCGGATCGAGCGCATCGGCATCGGCGATGAGATAGGCACGCACGCCCTGCTCCGCGGCGATCTCGCGCAGCCGGTTGGAGTTCGAGCTGTTGGCGGCGCCGACGACGAGCACCACGTCCACCGCCATGGCGAGCTCGCGCGCCGCGCGCTGGCGGTTCTGCGTCGCATAGCAGATGTCCTTGGTGTCGGGCCCGACGATGGTCGGGAAGCGCTCGCGCAAGGCGTCGATCACCGCGCGCGTGTCGTCGACGCTGAGCGTGGTCTGGGTGATGAAGGCGAGCTTCGCGGGGTCGCCGACCTTGAGGCCGGCCACCTCCTCGGCGCGCGAGATGAGATGGACCTTGCCGTTGATGCGGCCCATCGTGCCTTCGATCTCGGGGTGGCCGGCATGGCCAATGAGGATGATCTCGCGGCCTTGCGCGGCGTAGCGCTGTCCTTCGCTGTGCACCTTGGAGACCAGCGGGCAGGTGGCGTCGATCACCGGCAGGCTGCGATCCTCTGCAGCTTCCTCGACGGCACGCGACACGCCATGGGCGCTGAAGATGGTGACGCTGCCCGGCGGAATCTCGTCGAGCTCGTCGACGAAATGCGCGCCCTTCGCGCGCAGCCGCTCCACGACATGGCGGTTGTGCACGATCTCGTGGCGCACATAGATCGGCGGCCCATATTTCTCGATCGCCTGTTCGACGATCTCGATGGCTCGTTCGACGCCGGCGCAAAAGCCTCGGGGCTGAGCCAGGACGACCCGCATTCGCTCTCCTATTCGGCTGGGGCGGTGAGTAGGGGCTTGTTCATCCAGTGGCGCGCATTATACGCGGAAAGCGCGTATGAGCTAGCCATTGCTGCACCGCACCGGGAAGGGTGGCCGCCCTGTGGCGCACGTGCAACACCGCCTGACTTTGTAAACGATCGCCGCGGCTAAGCGTCTCGACCGCGAAAATGCCTGGCAAATGAGCAGAGTCTCCCTTGACGGTCAATTTGCCAATCCTATTCATCTGTGTTTAGTTCTCCGGGGAACCAAGGGGCCTCCGTTCCCTAAAAAACGAGGATTTGCGCCGTGGCAAGGACTCCCGCAACCGATCGCGCAGCGGAGCCGCAGGGTACGTCCCCAGGCGGCAACTACACGCCGCTCCTGGACGGGGTAGCGTGGCCCGAGGATCTGCGCCGGCTGGGCGAGGGCGATTTGCCGCAGCTGGCGGAGGAGCTGCGCCGCGAGCTGGTCGATGCCGTGTCGGTGACCGGCGGTCACCTGGGCGCAGGCCTGGGCGTGGTCGAGCTGACCGTGGCCTTGCACTACGTCTTCGCGACCCCCCGGGACAAGCTGATCTGGGACGTCGGCCACCAGGCCTATCCGCACAAGATCCTGACCGGGCGGCGCGCGCGCATCCGCTCCTTGCGCCAGGGCGGCGGCTTGTCGGGCTTCACCCGGCGCGCGGAGAGCGCCTTCGATCCCTTCGGCGCGGCGCACAGCTCGACCTCGATCTCGGCCGGCTTGGGCATGGCGGTGGCGCGCGACTTGAAGGGCGAGAAGAACCACGTCATCGCCGTCATCGGCGACGGCGCGATGAGCGCGGGCATGGCGTA
>DASVOY010000442.1:0-2336 GCA_036383115.1 Allostellaceae bacterium | reverse complement strand
ATCTTCGCCCGCTTCAAGCGGGCGCGCCGCGTCTGGGCCGTGGCCGCGATCCATGGCGAGCGGGCGCGCCTCGCCGCGCTTCACCTCAAGCTCGCTGCGCGTCTCGATCGGGGCGACCGCCTCGTCTATCTCGGCGGCTATCTCGGTCACGGCCCCGACATCGCCGGCACGCTCGACGAGCTCCTGGCCTTCCGGCGCCTGTTTCTTGCCCGTCGCCATGCCTTTCCCGGCGACATCGCCTTCCTTCGTGGCAGCCAGGAGGAGATGTGGCAGAAACTGCTCCAGCTCCAATTCGCGCCCAACCCGCGCGAAGTCCTGCAATGGATGCTCGATCACGGCCTCGGCGCCACGCTCGCCGCCTATGGCGGCGACGTGCGCCAGGGACTCGCCGCGGCGCGCGATGGGGCGCTGGCGCTGACGCGCTGGACGACCAGCCTGCGCGCGGCGCTCGATGCGCGCCCCGGCCACCGCCAGCTCTTGACCCATGTCAAGCGCGCCGCCCTCACCGAGGAGGGCACGCTGCTCTTCGTCCATGCCGGCATCGACCCCACGAAGCCGCTCCAGCTCCAGGGCGACGCGCTGTGGTGGGGCGGCGCCAACATCCTCGAGCTCGCGGCGCCCTATGGCGGCTTCCGCCGCGTCGTGCGCGGCCATGACCGCCACCACGGCGGCCTGGTCGAGCGCCCCTACGCGGCCTCGATCGATGGCGGCAGCGGCTTCGGCGGTCCCTTGCTCGCCGCCTGCTTCGCGGCCGACGGCACGCTCATCGACTCGCTCCAAGCCTGAGCCTTTCGTCCTTCCGGGAACGCCGGCCGCGCACCGGCAACTTTCGCGCCGCCTGGGATGTTGGAAAGGCGGGAGCGCGGCGATGGCCTATATCGACGATCCGACGACGCAGAAAGCCAATCTCAGCTTCATCAAGGCGTCGATGCGCGCGCCGTTGCTCACCCGCGGCCGCGAGTTCGAGCTGGCGCGGCGCTGGCGCGGCTCGGGCGACACCAAGGCGCTGCACGAGCTGGTACGCGCCTATACCCGCCTCGTCATCGCCACCGCCGGGCGCTTCCGCAGCTATGGGCTCCCGATCGGCGACCTCGTGCAGGAGGGTAATGTCGGCCTCATGCAGGCGGCGGCGCGCTTCGAGCCCGAGCGCGGCGTGCGCTTCTCCACCTACGCTGCCTGGTGGATCCGCTCGGCGATGCAGGATTACGTGCTGCGCAACTGGTCGATCGTGCGCACCGGCACGACGGCGGCGCAGAAATCGCTGTTCTTCAACCTGCGCCGGCTGCGCTCGCGCATCGAGGAGGCGTCGGGCGCGCCGCTCACCGCGTCGGGCCGCCAGAAGATCGCCGATGTGCTTCAGGTCGACATCGCCGATGTCGAGAGCATGGACATGCGGCTCGGCGCCGCCGACCAGTCGCTGAACGCGCCGATGGGCGCCGGCGAGGAGGACTGGCAGGACTTCCTGGCCGATGTCCGGCCGAGCCCCGAGGAGGTGGTGATCGGGCTCCGCGACGGCGCGGCGCGCTCGCGCTGGCTGGCCGAGGCGCTGGGCGAGCTGAGCCCACGCGAGCGGCGCATCATCAACGAGCGCCGGCTGCGCGAAGAGGGCGCCACGCTCGAGGAGCTCGGCCGCGCCCTCGGCGTCTCCAAGGAAAGAGTGCGCCAGCTCGAGCATCGCGCGCTGTTGAAGCTGAAGCAGTCGATGCGCCGCCGCACCGACCGCCCCGCGGACCTCTTCCTCGACGCGGGCTGACGACGCGTCAGGCGAGCAGCCGGGCCATGCCGTAGCCCAGCCCCGCGCCGGCCCAGAGCAGCGCGATCAGCCGCAGGCTGTATCTCTCCATATCGATCGGCTCGAGGCTGCGAAAGCAAGCGCCCAGAGCGCGCCAGCCACAACCATGCAGGCCGCGAACCAAACGAGCGCCGCAACGAGCGGGCTGATGTCGAACGCGTTTTCGGGGTCTCCCGAACTAAAGTCGGGCCACGGCCCGCGTATAGCGGCAAAAAAGGCGGCTATGACGGCGCCGATCGGCAAGAGACCGCCCGCCCACCATCGCCAAGCGGGAATGGGTCCATAGCGGATATCGGGCAACAGCATGCCTGCCTTCTGCATGTCGGCCATCCCTGGCCCGCCACTTGCCGCGATCATGACGCCGGTTCGCGCATCCGGCGAGCGAATTTGTCGTTGTTCAGGGCGCGCGGCGATGGGATGGTTTCCGCCATGGCCCTCGCTCGGCGGCACCGGCTTGCCGTCTCGATCCTCTGTTTGGCGGTGGTTGCCGGCTCTCCCATCAGAGCAGCGGCGCGGCTGCCGGCGTTCGAGCCGGGCGAGACCG
>DASVOY010000441.1:0-2460 GCA_036383115.1 Allostellaceae bacterium | reverse complement strand
CGCCGCGGCTCCAGAACGGGATGCGGCGCTTCGCCGATCACCCGCGGGTCGGCGAGGTGCGCGGCGTGGGGCTCATCGCCGCCGCCGAGCTGGTGCAGGACAAAGCGAGCAAGGCGCCCTTCGATCCGAAGCAGGGGGTCGGCGCGCTCTTCGCGACACGCGCTCAGGAGCACGGCCTCATCGTGCGCGCCCTTGCCGACACCGTCGCGCTCTGCCCGCCCCTCATCATCACCGGCGAGGAGATCGACGAGACGCTGCGGCGCTTCGGCAAGGCGCTCGACGACACCGCCGCGGCGCTCGGCCGGCCCGGGCTCGCCTCGGTGGCGTAGCTTGCGCATGGCGCCGCGTGGGGCTTGGCCTCTCGCCCACTCTGAGGCAACATCATGAGCGGCGCTTGAAGCCCGACGCCGGCCACGAGCAGATCCGTCCGTCAACCGTGTTTGCGATACCGGCTCTCTACCCGTTTTCCACGCTCGGCGGCCCCGTAGGGCGGTCGCCGGGCGCTTCAAGCGATATTGCCTTTGCGGCGCTGCGCCGCTGTTTCGCCATCCGACGCATTCGCTTCGGCCTCGCGGCGTTGCTCTTCCTGTGCGCCGCGTTTCCTGCGCACGCCGACCTGCTCTCGCGCGAGGATCAGCAGATCTACCACGCGGCCTTCTCGGCGGCGCGGGCGAATGACTGGGCGACGGCGCGGCAGACCGCCGACCAGGCGCATGACCCACTGCCCGGCAAGGTGCTCCGCTGGCTGGAGCTCAGACACGACAACACGGCAGCCTTCGGCGACATCGTCGACTTCGTCGATCGCAACCTTGATTGGCCTCTGCAAAGCGTCTTGCGCGAGCGGGCCGAGCAACGCTCCGGAGACGTTCCGGACGAAATGCTGCTGCCTTATTTCCAGAAGAAACCGCCGGCGACGCCCCAGGGCAGGCTTCGTCTCGCGGATATGCTCGCGGCATCCGGCCAGGGCGAGCAAGCGCTCGCGCTCGTCCGCAAGATATGGGTTGGGTCCGATGTCGACCCGGACACGGAGCAAGCAATCCTCGGACGCTTCGGCTCGAGCCTCGGCCCCGAGGATCATGCCGCCCGCCTCGACCGGCTGATCTGGGACGGGCAGATCTCGGCGGCACGGCGCCAGCTGCTGCTCGTGCCCGAAGCTGAACGCCTTGCGGCAGAGGCACGCCTCGCCCTGGCGGGCCTGGAAGCGGACGCCGCGACGCGTCTTGCGCGCGTTCCCGATCGTCTCCGCAACAACGCCGGGCTGCTGTTCGAGCGGGCGCGCTGGAGCCGACGCAAGGACCTCCTCGAGGAAGCGGCAGCCATCCTGACCAACCCGCCCGCGGAGCTGGGTCGACCCGCCGCGTGGCAGGCGGAGCGCCAGATCCTGGCGCGCCGGCTGATCGACAGCGGCAACGATCGGCTTGCCTATGACGTCATCGCCCGGCATGGGCTGCGGGAGGGAAGTGCTGAGTATGCCGACGCCGAGTTCCTGTCAGGGTGGATCGCGCTGCGCCGACTGAGCAAGCCCAAGATTGCCTACGAGCATTTCGTTCGGCTCTACGCAGCCGTGAAGCTGCCGATCAGCCGCTCGCGCGCCGCCTACTGGGCCGGGCGCGCGGCCGAAGCTCTCGCCATGGCGGCCGACTCCCGGCGCTGGCTCAAGGCCGCCGCGGCGCACGGGCACACCTATTACGGCCAGCTGGCGGCAGAACGGCTCGGCAAGGCGGTTGCGCTCAAGTTTCCGCAAGACCCTCAGCCTAGCCCGGAGGATGTCGCCGGCTTCGAGTCCAATGAGCTGGTCCGCGCCGCGCGCATGCTGTCGGAGATCGGCGAGAGCGCCATTGCGAAGCCATTTCTCCAGTACCTGACCGCGGCGGCCAGGACACCGGCGGAGCAGAAACTCATCGCCGCTCTCGCCGAAAGCGCCGGCCGGCTGGACGTCGCCGTTGCGGCGGCCAAGCGCGTGAGCGCGGATGAGCCGCGGCTACTCGCCTCCGGTTTCCCGCTGATCGCGATCGACGACAGAGGCACCGCCGAGAAGCCCCTGATACTGGCCATCACGCGCCAGGAGAGCGCCTTCGACGAGGCGGCGGTGAGCCGGTCCGACGCGCGCGGCTTGATGCAGCTCAAGCCATCGACCGCAAAGGACGTGGCGAGGTCGCTGTCGCTGCCCTTCTCGGCCGACCGGCTGCTGACGGATGCGACCTACAATCTCACCCTCGGGCACGCCTATCTCGACAAGATGCTTGATACGTTCAACGGCTCCTACGCGCTGTCGATCGCCGCCTACAACGCCGGTCCGGCACGCGTGGCGCAATGGCTGAATACCCATGGCGACCCGCACAGCGGCTCGGTCGACATCGTCGACTGGATCGAGCTGATCCCGTTCGGCGAAACGCGCAACTATGTCCAGCGTGTCCTGGAGAACCTGCAGATCTACCGCCTGCGCCTCGGCGAGCGTGA
>DASVOY010000440.1:0-2930 GCA_036383115.1 Allostellaceae bacterium | reverse complement strand
AGGGCGATCGCAGCATCCAGGTCTATCGCTGCGTCTCGCCTGAGCAGTCCGCCGATATGAGCTCCCCGCCTCTAATACCCTAGTGCCACCCCGTCCTTGCGCGGCTCGGAGCCGCCGATGAGGACGCCGCGCCGGTGGTCGATGTGGATGGCCTGGCAGCCGCCCAGGGGCTTCTCCGGCCGCTCGATGACATGGCCGCGCCGCGCGAGATCGGCCTCGATCTCCTTGGGGATCGTCGTCTCGAGCTGCAGCACGCCCTGATAGGCGAAGCTGCGCGGCGCCTCGGCCGCCTGCTGGGGATCGAGGCCCTGGTCGAGCAGGCGCGACAGGAAGGAGGCGTGGCCGCAGGCCTGGTACTGGCCGCCCATGACGCCGAACGGCATCACCGCGCGCCCGTCCTTCATCAGCATCCCCGGGATGATCGTGTGCACCGGCCGCCTCCCCGGCGCGATGGCGTTGGGATGCCCGGGGATGGTGCGGAACATCGACCCCCGGCTGTGCAGCACGACGCCGCTCTCCGGCGCCATGATGCCGCAGCCGAAATTGTGGAACAGCGAGTTGATGAACGAGATCGCGTTGCGGTCACGATCGACCACCGTGAGATAGATCGTGTCCTTGTGCTCGGGCCCGTCCCACTGCACGGGATCGGAGGCCCGACGCGGGTCGATGTGGCGGCGCACATTCTCGGTATAGGCATCGGAGAGGAATTTCTCGACCGGCACGCGGACCTGGCGCGGATCGCCGAAGAAGGCGTCGCGCGCGCGGTACGCGGCCTTGGTCGCTTCTGCGATCAGGTGGATGCGGTCGGCCTCGCCGCAGCGGTCCGACAGGTCGAAGCCCTCGATGGTGCGCAGGATCATCAGCGCCGCCAGCCCCTGGCCATTGGGCGGGCATTCGAAGACCTCGTGGTCGCGATAGCGCGCCGAGATCGGCTCGACCCATTCCGAGCGCTGCTGCGCGAAATCGTCGAGCGTGTGCAACCCGCCGGCACCGTTGAGCCGGCGCACCATGTCCTCGGCAACCGGGCCTTCGTAGAAGGCGCGGCGACCATCGCGCGCGATGCGCTTCAGCGTCGCCGCAAGCGCCGGCTGCTTGACCCGATCACCGATGCCGGGCACCCGCCCGCCGGCCAGGTAGGTGCGCGCGACGTTCGGGTCCTTCGCCAGCTTGGCCGCGGCATGTCGGAAATCGAAGGCGACACGCGGCGTCAGCAGCATGCCCTCCTCGGCCAGCCGGATCGCCGGCGCCAGCAGCTCCGCCATGTCCTTGGTGCCATGCGCCTCGAGCAAGGTGAACCAGGCGTCGACCGCGCCCGGCACCGTCGCCGCATGCGGGCTCTCGACCGGGATTTCCTTGAAGCCGTGCTCGACATACCACTCGACCGTCGCCTTCGCCGGCGCCCGCCCCGAGCCGTTGAGCGCCAGCGGCTTTCCCGCCTTGGGCGAATAGAGCACGAAGCAGTCGCCGCCGATCCCGGTCGACTCCGGCTCGACGACGCACTGCACCGCCGAGGCGGCGAGCGCCGCGTCGACCGCGTTGCCGCCGGCGCGCAGCACGTCGAGCGCCGTCAGCGTCGCCAGCGGGTGCGAGGTGGCGGCCATCGCCTCGCCGGCGACCGCGGCGGAGCGGCGCGGCTGGTGAAAATCACGCATGCGTTTCCTCGGAAGTTCTGAAAACTGCTTGCCGTGTGGTCAAAGGCGGCCGCGCGGCGCCCTATCCATGGCACCCGGCGCGCCCGTCGGCAAGAGGGGGCGATCGACGGTTCGGGCGGCGTTAAAGACCCCGTTCAAGACAGCCATACCGGGAGGCCGCTTGTCCGGCACGCGCGCTTTCCCTAGGTTCCGCCTGCCGAAAGAATGCTTCATACGCTCGGGCGCTTCTCGGAGACGGGTCCCGGCAGCAAGGGGATGAGCGATGCAGGACGCTTATGTCTATGACGGATTGCGCACGCCGATCGGCCGCCATGCCGGTGCCCTCGCGCCGGTGCGGCCCGACGATCTCCTGGGCGGCGTGATCAAGGAGCTGGTCGGCCGCAATCCCTTCAAGCCCGGCGATTACGAGGACGCCGTGGTCGGCTGCACCAACCAGGCAGGCGAGGATGCGCGCAACGTGGCGCGGCACGCGGCGCTGCTGGCGGGCCTCCCAACCGATATCGGCGGCCTCACCGTCAATCGCCTGTGCGGCAGCGGCCTCGCGGCCGTAGTCGATGCGGCGCGCGCGGCCAGCGTCGGCCAGGGCGAGCTCTTCATCGCCGGCGGCGTCGAGAGCATGAGCCGCGCACCCTTCGTCATGGCCAAGAGCGAGAGTGCCTACAGCCGCGACTTCAAGATGTTCGATTCGACCATCGGCGCGCGCTTCCCCAACCCGCGCATCGCCAAGAGCCATGGCCAGGACACGATGCCCGAGACCGCCGACAACGTCGCACATGACCACAAGATCGGCCGCGAGGAGAGCGACCGCTTCGCGCTGGCGTCGCAAGAGAAATACGCACGCGCCAAGGCCGCCGGGTTCTACGACGCCGAGTTGCTGGCGGTGAGCGTGCCCGGGCCCAAGAAGGGCAGCGAGACGATCGTGGCCCAGGACGAGCATCCCCGCCCCAATACGACGATGGAACGGCTTTCGGAATTGAAGCCGCTTTTCCCCAACGGCGTCGTCACCGCCGGCAATGCCTCGGGCGTCAATGACGGTGCGGCGGCGCTCATCATCGGCACCCGGGAGGCGGGCGAGAAGGCCGGCCGGAAGCCGATCGCGCGCGTCGTCTCCGCGGCCATAGCCGGAGTCGAGCCGCGCGTCATGGGGCTGGGGCCGGTGCCGGCCTCGAGGAAAGCGCTGGACCGCGCCGGGCTTTCGCTCAAGGACATGGACGTCATCGAGCTCAACGAGGCTTTCGCCAGCCAAGTGCTGGGCTGCCTCAAGCTCATGGGCGTCAA
>DASVOY010000439.1:0-6926 GCA_036383115.1 Allostellaceae bacterium | reverse complement strand
GTGTCCGTCGCGGCGCCGGGCGGCGCCCGCACGGCGCGCGTCGATGCCGGGCCGGACAGCGATGTCAGCTTCAATTTCGTCAATGCCGACGTGCGCGACGTGGTGCGCGAAATCCTCGGCAATCAGCTGCACCTCAATTACGTCGTCGATGCCAAGGTGCAGGCGGCGATCACCGCGCAGACCGGCGGCCCGGTGCCGCGCGAGTCCGTATTGGCGACGCTGGAAAGCGTGCTGCGGGCGAACGGGCTCGGGCTGGTGCAGGTGAACGGGCTCTACCGCGTCCTGCCGATCGAGGATGCAGCCAAGGCGAGCGCCGGCACCGCTGCCGGGCGAGGCCAAGCCGGATACGCGGTGCGCGTGCTGCCGTTGCGCTTCGTCTCGGCCGGTGAGATCAAGAGCGTTCTCGAACCCTTCCTGCCGCCCGGCAGCGTTCTCCAGGTCAACGCTGCGCGCAATCTGCTGATCGTTGCCGGCACGGCGGCCGATATGGACGGCTTCACCGATCTGGTGCGCCAGTTCGATGTTGACTGGCTCAGCGGCACGTCCTTCGCGCTCTATCCGTTGCGCGTCGGGACGGCCAAGGAGGTCGCGGGCGAACTTGAGGCGATCTTCGGCGAAGGCGGCAGCGGCGCCCTGGCTGGGCTCGTCCGCCTGATCCCCATCGAGCGGCTCAACGCCATCCTCGTGATCTCGCCGCAGCGCGCCTATCTCGGGCAGGTGAAGAGCTGGGTCGACCGGCTGGACTACGGCGACGACCAGATGACGCCGCGGGTCTTCGAGTACCACGTGCAGAACAGCCGCGCCGCCGACCTCGCCGCCGTCCTGACCCAGCTCCTGTCCTCGGGCGCGGTCAGCACGGTTCAGCCCGAGGTCGCGCCGGGCGGCAAGCTGGTTGAGCTGAATGGGCAACAGGGGCTGGGGGCCGGCAATGCGCCCAGCGGGTCCGGCCTCTTGGCGACAACCCCCTCGATGGGGGGAGCGGCAAATTCGGGCGCCTCGTCGCTGGGCGTGGCGGCGTCGCCGACCGGCGGAACGTCCGCGCAGATGCCGGCCTCGCGCCGGCAGGCTGGCGGCGGCCTCGCGGAACGGCAGCAGGCGCTGCAGCCCGGGCTTGGCGGCGGCGGCACGAACGGGCTGCAGCCGCCGCCGGTTCGCGTCGTCGCCGACGAGAAGAACAATGCGCTTGTCATCTATGCGCGGCCACGCGACTACCGGATGATCGAGGATGCGATCAAGCGGCTCGATGTCGTTCCGCTGCAGGTGCTCATCGAGGCGACGATCGCCGAGGTGACGCTCAACGACAGCCTGCAATACGGCCTGCAATGGTTCTTCAGTCAGGCCGCGAGCAAGTTCGTGCTGAGCAACGCCACAGCCGGCACGACCGCCGGCACCATCGTTGGCGGCGACGTCGGCGCCATTTTCCCAGGCTTCAACTACCTGGGCAGTGGCGGAAACATCAAGGTCCTTCTGAGCGCGCTGTCGACGCTGACGCAGGTCAATGTCGTGTCGTCGCCGGAGGTGCTCGTTCTCGATCACCAGACAGCGGCGCTGCAAGTGGGCGATCAGGTGCCAGTCATTACGCAGACCGCGCAAAGCACGATCACCACCGGCGCTCCCATCGTCAACAGCGTGCAATACCTGAACACGGGCGTCGTCCTGCAGGTGACGCCGCGCGTGAACACGAGTGGCCTGGTGACGCTGGATATCGACCAGTCGGTCAGCGACGTGGCGAAGACGACCACCTCGACCATCGACTCGCCGACCATCACGCAACGGCGGATCGTCACCTCGGCCGTGGTGCAGGATGGCGAGACGATCGCGCTCGGCGGCCTCATCATCGACAACCAGAGCAATGGGCGGAGCGGCATCCCCGTCCTCTCGGATATCCCTATCCTCGGCTCGTTGCTCAGTACCACGACGAAAAGCAACGCGCGCACCGAGCTGCTGGTATTGCTGACGCCCAGGATCGTGCGCAACGCGAAGGAGGCGCGCGCCATGACGGACGACTTGCGCGAGCGGATGCGTGCGGTGAAGCCGCTTGAAATCAGGAGCCACTAGGAGCCTGTCCAGCAACAAGCGGCAGCGCGGGGTCGCGCTTCTCGTCGTCATCTGGGTGATGACGTTGCTCGCCGTACTGCTGGTCGGATTCGCCGGCAATGCGCGGACGGAGCTTCTGCTCGCGCGCAACCACTACGAAAGCGCCGGAGCTCGCGCGATCGCCGATGCCGGGGTCTCGCTCGCCATTTTCGGCGTCCTCGATTCCTCGCCGGACAGCCAGTGGCACGCCGATGGCCGGCCGCGCGCATTCGCCTACGGCACCGGCACCATTCGCGTCGCGGTGCAGGACGAGGCCGGGAAGATCGATCTCAACATGGCGCCGCCGGAATTGCTGGCCGGCCTGTTGCGGACGCTCGGCATCGCCAATGCCGATGCCGCCGCAATGGTTCAAGCCATTGCGGATCGGCGGCAGACGAGCGTGCCGAACGCTGGCAGCCGCAATCGGCCGGCGCTGGCACGCCGCTCGCCGGACGACGCATTTCGCGCCATCGACGAGCTCCGTCTCGTGCCGGGCATGACGCACGCCCTCTTCGATCGCATCGCTCCTTTCGTCACCGTCTACTCCGGCATGGCCGACGTCGACCCGCTCACCGCGCCGCCCGAAGTGCTGCGCAGCTTGCCCGGGACGAATGTCGCAGAGATCGAAACCTTCATCGCGGCGCGGGAACGGCTCGGACCGGCGCCCGGAGAGCTGCCGCCGCTCAGCGGGGCGGGCGGCTTCCTCGCGCACCGGGCGCTCCAGACGGCCACGATCATCTCGGAAGGCAAGACCAGCGGCGGCACTACATTCACGCGGCAGGTCGTGGTCTCGCTCTCACCTGACCCAGGCACGCCTTATGCCGTTCTCTCATGGCGACAGGCGTCGCGCGCGCCGACGACGCAACCGGGCGAATGAAGGGTTATCTGGTCCCGCGGTCCGGAGCGGCGCCGAGCTGCACGCCGCCGAACACCGCCGGGTTCGTGTCGGCTGGGGTGACGGTGGTGATCGCGGCGCCGGCCCGGCGCGGTGGGCCGGGACGGGCCGGCGCGTCCTTGGCCTTCACCTCGATGCGCGCATCGGCGCGCCCGAGCATGACCCGGTCCGGCAGGATCTTTTCCACCGTCCAGCCATCGATATCCTGCCCCTCGGCGATGCGCTCGACCCGGGGCGGCTGGCCGTGCTCGACCAGCGCATGACGTTCACGCGCGGAGATGACGATGCCCACGAGGGTGAAGGCCGACGAGCGCGCATCGGCCGGAACGGACAGGATCGGCGGGCGTCGGGTCTCCGCGAAGAGCGGACGCGCCAGCACATCGCCGAAGCTGCGCAGCGGCGGCATCGCGAAGCCCGGTTTTTGCGCCTGGCCCTTGTCGGTGCCGCGCGTGGGCGGCACCGCCGCCTTGGCCGGCGCCTCGATTGCCGGCTGGTCGAGCTCGACATAGACGATGCCGAGAAGCACCGCGCAAAGCGCCGACAGCAGCAGCGGCGCGCGCATCGGACTGTGGCGGCGGAACGCGGTCACGTAGCCCTCCGCATATATCCGTAGAGATCGAAGCGCACCTCGAGCATGGGATCGTCTTCCGCGCCGGCGCCACGCCGGGGCGGCCGCGCATGGATTTCGATGTTATCGAGGAAGAGGAAGGGCGAAGCCGATTCGAGCTCGTAGAAAAGGCGCTGCAGGGCGGCGGTGTTGACCGCGATTTGGCCGCGGATGGAGATGCGCCGGAAGGCTCTCTCGTCGCGCGCGGGCAGGATCTGGGTGCTGCGCAGCTCACCGCGCGCCGTCTCGACCGACGACTTGATGCGGTTCTGCAATTCCGCCGCGGCGAGCGAGCTGTTCGAGCTCTGCATGAAACCTACCGCGGAGGCCTGTTGCTCCTTGAGGCGGGCGAGCTCGGCCTGGAGTTCGGCAAGGCTGCGGGCGCTCTGACGGATGTGCTCGATCGCCGCTTGGTTCCTTTCCGCCGAGCTTCGCGCCTGGTCGTAGGCGTCGAGCAACGGCACCACCACGCCAAGCAGTACGAACAATACCAGCCCGGCGAGGATTGCAAGGGCGAGAGCGCGGCCGGCGCGGGGCGACAGCGAGGAGGTCACGGCGCCCCCGCCTCGGCGACCTGCGCCGCGATGTGAAAGCGCTCGCGCCCGGTCTTGGTATCCTGCACGACGGGCGACTGGAAGGTGCTGTTGCGGAAGGCGCGCGACTGCTCCAGCAGCTTGATCAGCGCCGAGGCGGAGCCCGCATAGCCCGTGAGCTGTATCTCGCTCCCGGCCAATTGCCATTCCGACAGCCAGGTATCGTCCGGCAGAAGCCGCGTCGTCTCGAGCAGGAGCGTCGACACCGTCGTCCGGTCGCGCTTGCGGTCGACGAGGAAAAGCTCGTCCTTGCGCAGCGCGTCGATCTCCTTCTGCAGCGCCGCCGCCGCGGCCGCAGCCTTCTTGGCGGCATCGAACTCCTGCTCGAGCGCCGCTGCTCTTTGCTGCATGCCGTAGACCGGAAGGTAGAGCGCGACGAGGGCCAGCAGCGCGGCGGCGCTTCCCAGCGCGTAGATCAGGGTTCTCTCGTAGCTGCGGCGGTGCGTATGGGCGCGGGAGGGCAGGAGATTGCCGGACGCCGCGAGACTGCCGCTCGCCTCGGCGATGTCGATGCGGTCTGCGTCGAAATGGAGGCGGTCGGCAACGGCGATCGCGTCGGCAATGATCAGCCGGGGCACGACGAAGAGCTCGACGCGCAGACGCTGTTGCGCGGCGTCCCGCTCCAGGATGCGATGAGAGAAGACCGCCTGCTCGGCCTTGAACGGGGTGTGGCGGTCGAGCTCGAAGGAAACCACTTCCTCCAGGTTGCCTTCCGCCACGAGCGGCAAGTCGACCGTCGTGCGCAGCGCCCGCTCGGACCGAAGGCGCAGGCATATCGCCGCCTTGCCGGCGCTAGTCTGCCGCGGTAGCTCGTGCTGGCGCAGGATCGCGGCGAGCCGGTGGTTGGGCTCGGACTCGCTCCGGAGCTCGATCCGCCCCAGCGTCTTCAGCTCCTGGCGGGTTTCGAGGCACAGCGTCGCATCGCCCTCGCCAAGGAGCAGGACGAGCGTATCCGTCGTGCTGGCGAGCCGGCGGCGCAGCCGCTCCGGGACCAGCGCTGCGAGCTCGCCGATCCACCATCGGAACAGGCCCTGCAGCAGGGCCAGGATGCGCGCGCCGCGCTCGCCCATGTCAGGCCCCACCCCAGCGCGACCGCCATCGCCACGAGCGGGGCCCGCGCGCCGGCGAGGAAGATGGCAGGCAATCCATAATGTGCATTCCGCCTATTGGCGGTAGCCATCATAGCACTCTTCCGAAACCGGCAGGAGTCACATGGCTGGGCGGGGCTGCGGCCAATGCGCCGCTCCGCGCTCCGGCTTGGGGCCTTGGCGGTTCCTTTTCCGGATCTATCGTGCCGGCGGCTTGAATTCGAAGACCAGCCCGGTCTCGACCGGCACGGTGTGCCCGCCTGACTGGTAAGGCTCGAATTCCCACTGGCGCAGGGCGTCCTCGATGCTCTTCTTCTGCTCCGGAAGCGCCTTGATCACGTGGATGTGCGCGACGCGGCCATCCGCGCCGATCATGATCCGCACCGGGATCGGCACGAAATCCGGGCCGACCGGACGAGGCTCGACCTTGCGAAGGATGTGGGGCGCAACGGCGCAATTCGCGACGCAGGCCGGCAGAGCCGAGCCGTAGGCGCCGGCCGAGGCGTCCGGCGGCAAGGACATCTTGTCGAGGCTGTGGATGGCCTTCTGCAGCAGCGCCGGATCGTTGGCCGTGATGACGAAGCTGGCGACGTGGCACCTGATGCCGGTGGCGAGCAGGGCGCGGTAGGGCCCGACGCCGCTGTAATCCAGGCGGTCGAAACTATGGCCAAGCGCCTCCGGACCGGCCGCTTCATTGGGGCGCCGCCTGGCCTAAGGCGCCGGTCGAGAGCCGCAATGCGACGACGAGCTCGGGCATGCGCCTGCCGTCGGAGAAGGTCAGGGAGAGACGGACGAGCGATGGCAGATAACTCATGTTGCGCCAGCTCGACTGCCAGCTCGGCGGCGTGTCGGGCGCAGCCGGGCCGAAATAAGCGAAGGCCGCTTCCTGGACATGGTCCAGCAGCACCGTCGTGTGGCCGGGCGCCGCGGCGGCGGAGGCTTCGCCCGTGAAGGGGCGCCAGCCAATGAGCAGCTCGCCGCCCGGCCGCGCCTCGGCGAAGCCGAGCGACAACACCTGCAATCCGCCGACGGTCAGGGCATCGGGCACGGGGCTGACGAAATCGATGCCGTCCGCGCGGCCGTCGAACGCGATCGCCGCGCCCGGCGCCGCTACGACCGTCAATGGCCGGGCATCAGCGAGCTGTATCCGCAGGAAATCCTGCGCCAGTAAGATTCGCGACGAGCGGTCGAGCCGCTCGGACTGCCGGCCGAGATGATGGGTCGTCACGTTGAGCCCCGCCAGCACCATGGTCATCAGCAGCGCCAGGAGGCTCACGGAAATGAGCAGCTCGAGCAAGGTAAAGCCGCGCTCCGAGCCGGTCACTGCGGGAGCTCCCGAGGCCCTGCCCTGAGGGTGGAGAGCGACACCGACCGTTGGCGCACGCCGTCGCGCCAGGCTACCCGCACCTCGACCTCGTAGAGCTTGAGCGCGACCTGCGAGCTGGCCGGCTCGAGCTCGGGCCGCGGCCGGATGATCGTCGTGCGCTCGTAGCCGCTGATGCGGTCAGTCGTCTGCCCGACGGAGATCGGCGTGCCGGCCAAGGCGTCGAGACCGGATTCGGCGAGCAGCACGGCGTTGGCGTAATTCTCGGCGCTGGCGCTCGAGCGCAACCCGGTCGAGAAGATCTGGTACAGCGCGGCGAGCAGCAGGGCGGCGACGGTGAACG
>DASVOY010000438.1:0-1833 GCA_036383115.1 Allostellaceae bacterium | reverse complement strand
TGCAGGATCTGGAGCGCCAGCGCCCGCTGGAGATCGACCCGCTGGTGACGGTGGTGCAGGAGATGGGCCGCCTGACCGAGGTGCCGACGCCGACCATCGACACGGTCTTGGCGCTGGTGCAGCAGCGCGCTCGGGTGGCGGGGCTCTATCAGTAGCGCACACCCGACAAAGCCTTCGACCCAGCGATATGCCCGGCCTTGTGCCGGGCATATCTTTTTTTTGCGGAGCGCGGCCCGCATCCAATTTAACACTAGTTATATGGTATTAAGATGATAAGGACTGTTTGTGCTTGTGTTAAACGCATCCGCGTTCCTATGTTAGAAATGAGGGGTTAGGAGATCTGTCCATGGCTGCGATCACCGAGCGCACTCAATCGCCTTCAGCGCGGCTCGCCGTGCGGCCGACCGGCGCCGGTATCGGCGCGGAGATCGCCGGTATCGACCTGAAGGGCATCGGCGACGGCGATTTCGCCGCCATCCGCCGCGCCTTCGTCGAGCATTCGGTGCTGCTGTTCCGCGGCCAGCGGCTCTCCGACGACGACCTCATCGCCTTCAGCCGCCGCTTCGGCGCGCTCGACCATGCGCCGGTGCAGGAGAACGGCCAGCGCTTCGTCAAGGGCAAGCCCGAGATTTATGTCGTCTCCAACGTCATCGAGAATGGCGTCGCGATCGGCAGCCTCGGCGCGGGCGAGGCGGTGTGGCACACCGACATGTCCTATCTCGCCGACCCGCCGATGGCGAGCATGCTCTATGCGCTGGAGGTTCCGCCCGAGGGCGGCAATACCGGCTTCTGCAACATGTATAGCGGCTATGAAGCGCTGCCCGAGGCGCTGAAGCGGCGCATCACAGGATTCAAGATCAAGCACGACGGCACCTACAACAGCGGCGGATATCTGCGCGCCGGCGTCACCGCCAGCGACGACCCGCGCACCTCGCCGGGCGCCGTCCATCCGCTGGTCTGCACGCATCCGGAGTCGGGCCGCCGCTGCCTCTATCTCGGCCGCCGCCGCAATGCGTACATCGCCGATCTGCCGCTCGAGCAATCCGAGGCGCTACTCGACGAGCTCTGGGCCTATGCCACGCGCGACGAATACACCTGGTACAACACCTGGCGCATCGGCGATGTCGTGCTGTGGGACAATCGCTGCACCATGCATCGGCGCGATCCGTTCGATCCGGCCTCGCGGCGCATCATGCACCGCACCCAGATCAAGGGCACGACGCGCCCGGCGGCCTGACCGCCACCATCCGAGAGCAAGGGGACACCATGGCGAGCGTGCCAGCGCGCACCGATTGGCGCAGCTATTTCCGACCGACGGTCAGCAACCAGGTGCTGTGGCTGCTCTGCCTGATGTACCTGCTCTACTACGTCGACCGGGTGAACGTGTCGACGGCCGGGCCGCTGATGCGCGAGGATCTGCATCTGACGCAGGAGCAGCTCGGCGTCGCCTTCGGCGCCTTCGCGCTGCCCTACACCATCTTCCAGCTCATCGGCGGCTGGCTCGGCGACCGCTTCGGCGCGCGCCGCACCTTGGGCTTCGGCGGCCTCATCGTCTGCGCCGCCACCATGCTGACCGGCGCGGTCACCAGCGCCTTCTCGCTGAGCGCGGTGCGCCTCTTGCTCGGCGTCGGCGAGGGCGCCGCCTTCCCGACGGCGACGCGCGCCATGGCCGGCTGGGTCCCGGAGCGCGACTGGGGCTATGCGCAAGGCATCACCCATTGCTTCGCGCGGCTCGGCAATGCCGCGACGCCGCTCGTCGTCGTCAACCTGATCGCGCTCGTCTCGTGGCGCGGCTCCTTCGTCATCGCCGGCATCGTCAGCCTCGCCTGGGTC
>DASVOY010000437.1:0-4998 GCA_036383115.1 Allostellaceae bacterium | reverse complement strand
CGGCGCGGGAAGCGCGATCAAGGCGCTCGACACGGTAGCGAAGCCGCGCTCCGTGGTGAAGCGCATGGCGCTCGTCGCCTCGTCCGCCGGCGTCGCGTCATCATCGGCCAGCAATGCCTCCCAGACGGACCAGTCGCGGCTGCGCGGGTCGGGCGACGCCGCAGCGGCGAAACGCGGCCGATAGCGCCGCAGCCGCGGCGTCTCGGTCTCATCGAGGTCGCCGGCGGCGATCATGGCAAGGCCGGGGCCGAGCGGCCGCGTCTGGATCGGCAAGGTGCCGCTGGGATCGGCGTGGCGCAGCCAGAAGGCGTCGCGGTTGTCGGCAATGATCAGGTTGAAGGAGCGGTAGGCGCGCGGATCGAGGTCGCTGAGCGCCATCGCCGCCGTAAGCGCGTCGGCATGGTCGAGCGCCTCCAGCACCAGCTCGCCGCGCGAGCGCTGCCCCGGCGCCGGCCCGAGCGAGCCGAAGCGGTTGAGGATGCCGGCGACGACACCATGATCGTTGACGCCGAGCCACGAGCCGCCAGCGAGTTCGTCGAGCCCCGCCACCACCTCCGGCCGATCGGCCCAGTGCCGCCCCGGCGGCTGCCACGGCCGGTCGATCATCTCGTCGCGGTTGGCGGCCACGACCACCGGCCAATCATGTCCGGGCCGCCGCAGCACGATCAGGGTGCACATCCGCTACTCGCTGTTAACTGTCGACGGCGTCATAATGGCGATGGGCACGGCGCCCGCCAAGCGTGGCCGGGACGCAAGCGACGGGAGACAGGATCGATGTCGGGTTTCGACGAGCGCGAGAAGGGTTTCGAGCGGAAGTTCCAGCACGACCAGGAATTTGCCTTCAAGGTCAAGGCGCGGCGCAACCGGCTTCTCGGCCTCTGGGCGGCGGAACGCCTCGGCCTCAAGGGCGATGCGGCGGAGACCTATGCGCGCGATATTGTCGCGGCCGACCTGCAGAAGGCCGGCGATCAAAACGTGATCGACAAGGTAGCGGGCGATTTTGCCAACAAGGGCATCAAGCTCGACGCGACGCGCGTGCGCGTCGAGCTCGATCGCTTCATGGCCGAGGCGAAGAAGCAACTGGGAGCGCCGCGGTGATTGCCGAATCCGTGCAAGGGCGCTGACAGGCTGCGGCGGATGACCGCCGCAGGGCCGATTGGACAGGAAATCCATGACGCCATTGCAAAGGACATTGCTTGCCGCGGCCGTCGCGCCGTTGGCGCCGACATTGCTGCTGCTGGCGCAATTGCCCGGCCATTCGCGGCTTTAGTCATCGGTGCGCTGATGGCGCCAATAGGCTTGCTCTTCTGGTCTGGTTGATCGCCAGACCCGATCGGTCCCCGAATAAGGCCTCGCAGAGGCGACGTAACCGCTAAGCGCTTCCGAACACCCGTTTGAAGATCGTATCGACGTACTTGGTGTGATAGGCCTCGTCGAACTGCGCCTCGAGCTGGCGCGCCGAGAGATGGCGCGCGATCTCTTTGTCGGATTTGAGCAGGTCGAGAAAGCGGCCCTTGCCTTCCCATACGCGCATCGCGTTCCGCTGCACCGCGCGGTAGGCGTCCTCGCGGCTCATACCGGCTTGCGTCAAAGCGAGCAGCACGCGCTGCGAATGGACCAAGCCCCCGAGCTGGTCGAGATTGCGCCGCATCGCCTCGGGATAGACCACGAGCTTGTCGATGACGCCGGTCAGCCGCGCCAGCGCGAAGTCGAGGGCGATGGTCGTGTCGGGCGCGATCACGCGCTCGACCGCCGAGTGCGAGATGTCGCGCTCATGCCAGAGCGCCACATCCTCGAGCGCCGGCACGACCGCGCCGCGCACCAGCCGTGCGAGCCCGGTGAGGTTTTCGGTCAGCACGGGGTTGCGCTTGTGCGGCATCGCCGAGGAGCCTTTCTGGCCCGGCGCGAAATACTCCTCGGCCTCCCGCACCTCGCTGCGCTGGAGATGGCGGATCTCGGTGGCGAGGCGCTCGACCGAGCTGGCGATGACGGCGAGGGTGGCAAAGAAGAAAGCGTGGCGGTCGCGCGGGATGATTTGGGTCGATACCGGCTCGGGGGTGAGCCCCAGCTGCTTCGCCACATACTCCTCGACCGAGGGCGCGACATTGGCGAAGGTGCCGACGGCGCCGGAGATGGCGCAGGTCGCGATCTCGCGCCGCGCCGCCTCGAGCCGGTGCCGCGCGCGCTGGAACTCGGCATGGAAGCCCGCGAGCTTGACGCCGAAGGTGGTCGGCTCGGCATGGATGCCGTGGCTGCGGCCGATGGTGAGCGTCATCTTGTGCTCGAAGGCGCGGCGCTTCAGCGCGGCGAGGAGCTGGTCGATATCCTGGAGCAGGATGTCAGAGGCCTGCTTCAGCTGCACCGCGAGGCAGGTGTCGAGCACGTCGCTCGAGGTCATGCCCTGATGGACGAAGCGCGCCTCGGGCCCGACATGCTCGGCGAGGTTGGTGAGGAAGGCGATGACGTCATGCTTGGTCTCGCGCTCGATCTCATCGATGCGCTCGACCTCGAACTTGCCTTTCTCCCACACCGCCCTCGCGGCGCTGTGCGGGATCACTCCCGCGGCGGCGAGCGCGTCGCAGGCATGCGCCTCGATCTCGAACCAGATGCGGAAACGGTTCTCGGGCGCCCAGATGGCGCTCATCTCGGGCCGGCTGTAGCGTGGGATCATGGGTGGCTCGGCGCCGCTTGCGGAAGACGCAGCGCAGGCTTAGCCCAGCCGCCCGCCGCGCGCAACTGCCTCGCCTAGCGTACCGGCACCTCGCTGACGAGGCGCCATTGCCCGTCGGGCCCGCGGCAGGCGATGCCTTGGACCGCTGCGCCGCGCCCGGTGAGGGTCGTATTGGACGTGTAGGGACGGCATTCCCGCGGGTTCGGGACGGCGGTGGCCGCGCCCGGCGCCATGCTGCCGCTTGCAGGCAGCGCCCGCAAGGGCACGGGCGGCCCGAGAGCGCCGGCAGCGGGCGGCGCGCTGCTGGGCGCAGCGGTCTCGACCGGCAGCGGCGCTTTGGCCGCAGGAACGTCGTCGAGTGGCGGCAGGTCCTGCGCGTCGATCGGCGGGCCCCCGCCTTGTTGCGGGCGCCCGAGCGGTCCCGGCGCCTTTGGCGCGACCGGCTCGACCTTTGCTATACGCGGCGGCGGCTTGGGCTTGGCGGCCGCGGCCGCGCGCGGCGGCGGTTTGGCGGCAGGCGGCGGCTCGGCAGCTGCTTGGCTCGAGGGCTGCGGCCCAGGCGAGGCCGCAGTCTGCGCCGGCGCTGGCGGTGTAGTCGGGGCCGGCGCGGCGGCGGTCTGGGACGGCGGCGGGCTCGGTGGGGATGGCGGTGGCGCAGCCGCCGTCGCCGGCGGGGCTGCTGGCGCGGGGGGTGCGATGGTCGCGGGCGGCGGCACGTTCGCCGCCGTCTCGGGCAAGGGCTCGACGCGCGTCGGCACCGGCGGGGCGGGCGGCGGCGAAGCCAGGGGCTTCTGCGCGAGAACGACCGGGGGTGCTGCCGGCACCGGGGGCGGCTTCTGCATCGTCGGCGGCGCCTCGACCGATCGATTGGCCCGGGGTGGCGGCGGCAAGGGAATCTCGACCTGTGCTCGCTGCGTCGTCTCGGCGCCGGGCAGGGTCATGTCCTCGCCGAGTTGCCACGCAGCGACGCCGGCGCCGGCGAGCAGAATCGTTCCCACCAATACCGCGGCGATGACTCCCCACCGCCGCTTCGGCCGGTAACTGGTGGCGAAGGGCCAGTCGACCATCAAGGGGAGAGGGATCTCGCCAGGATCGAGAGGCGGCCCCATGAAGCGTTCGGGCGGGGTTTCGGGCGCCACCCGCGCCCATTCCGGCACCTCGCGCGGCCATTCGGACGGCGAGGGCGGGACGGCGGGCTCGCTCGGCGGGGTCGCCCCGGCGCCGCCCACCGGCGCCATGGCGAGGTCGTCCGGCACCAGCAACAGCTCGATCACCGCATCTGCCCAGTCGCCGTCGGCGATCGACAGGCGCGGCGCGGCATCGAAGGCCGCCGCGAGCCGCTCGCCGACCGCCGCGAAATCTTCGGCGGCGACGCTCAGCGTGACGATCGGCAGGTCGCCGGGGAAATACGCATCGAAGCGCGCTCCTTCGAGATAGGAGCGCAAGGCGGCGGACTCCGGCGCCGGGTCGCGTGGCGCCTCGTCGACGAGCGCAATGCCGATCTCGGGATGGACGAGGACGATCTGCACGGGCTCCGCCGCAGCGGCGCCGATGCGACGGTCGCGCAGCAGCGTCCAGGGCTCCGGCAAGGCGGCGAGCGTTCCCGCCAGCGTCGGCTGCCCGTCCGGGGTGGTGAGATCCTCGACGTTCAAAGGAAAGACCTGGGCCATGCGTGGTAAACAATCGAGGGGGCAATTTCATTCACGGCTCGCCCGTCCTGCCGCGCGGAACCGCCATCTCCCGCGGCCATTTCCGCCCCGGAGTGCGATTTCTGCAACAGGAGCCAAGCCTGTGCATCGCGTAACGGTTGCGGTGACGGCGCCGTCGCTCGCCCCTGGCGATTGCCAGGACCGGCAATCCCGGCCGGAGCCAAGCGCTAATCGGCGGGTTGCTGAGCGTCAGCGCGTTCGCGCGCGCAGCCCGGGCAGCATGCGCGTCAGCACGTCGTTGCGCCGCAGGAAATGGTGATGCAGCGCGGCGCCGATATGCGCGAGAGCCAGGGCATAGATCGCCCATTGCAGTGTCGCATGCGTCGCGCCGGCCAGCTTGCCCAAGGGCTTGTCCGGGGTAACCAGCGCTGGCACGTCGACGAGGCCGAAATAGCTGAGCTCGATGCCGCGCCACGTGACGAAGAGATAGCCCGTGATCGGCATGACGATGAGCACCAGGTAGAGGAGCGCGTGGACGCTGCCGCTCGCCAGCCGCTCGATGCGCTGGAGGTCGGGCGAGGGCGGCGGCGCCGGATGCGCGAGCCGCCACAGGAAGCGCGCGACGGTCAGCGCCAGGACCGTCAATCCCAGCGACTCGTGGGTGATGAAGAGCGTGTC
>DASVOY010000436.1:0-4745 GCA_036383115.1 Allostellaceae bacterium | reverse complement strand
CTGGCCGACGAAGCGGCCGGACTTGCCGACCTGCGCCTTGGCGGCGGAGATGACGCGCCGCCGCTCGCGCGCGTCGGGGTTATCGGCGGAGAGCGCGGCGAGGATCGCCAACGACTTCGTCTGCTCGTGCTCGATCACCATGTCGGCCATGCGGTGCTGCAGCACCTGGAACGAGCCGATCGGCACGCCGAACTGCTTGCGCGTCTTGAGGTAGTCGAGCGTCGTCGCGTTCAGCACCTCCATGATGCCGACCGCCTCGGCCGCGAGCGCGGCGATGGCGCGGTCCACCGCATGCTCGATGATGGGATAGGCCTGGTCGATCGCGCCCAGCACCTGGTCCGCCTCGACGCGCACCTTGTCGAGCGTCACCTCCGCCGCGCGCAAGCCGTCGACCGTGGGGTAGCCGCGCAAGGAGACGCCTGAGGCCTTGCGGTCGACGAGGAAGAGGCTGATGCCTTTTTTGTCGCGCGGCGATCCGCCGGTGCGCGCCGAGACGATGAGCTTGTCCGCGCTGTCGCCGTGCAGCACCACGCCCTTCTGCCCGCTCAGCACATAGGCGCCGCCGTCGCGCGTCGCGCGCGTCTCGACATCGCTGAGCACGTAGCGCGCCTGGCGCTCGCCATGGGCGAAGGCGAGCAGGAGCTTGCCTTCGGCCACCTGCGGCAGGATCGCGCGCTTCTGCGCCGCGCTGCCGGCGAGCGACAGAAGGCCGCCGCCGAGGACCACGGTGGCGAGGTAGGGCTCGACCACGAGGCCGCGGCCGAAGGATTCCATGACGATCATGGTCTCGACCGGCGAACCGCCGAATCCCCCCTCGCTCTCGGCGAAAGGCAGGCCCAGCAGGCCTATCTCGGCGTAGCGCGCCCAGAGCTTCCGGCTGAAGCCTTCGGGCTGGGCCATGTAGGTCTTGCGCTTGGCGAGATCGTACTCGTCCTTGACGAGGCGCCGCACCGTCTCGTCGAGCATCCTCTGCTCGTCGCTGAAGTCAAAGTCCATGGCCCTCCCTCATTCTGCTTTTTACCGTTGCGCTGCATGCCCGTGGTGCGTCCTTCGACGGGCTCAGGATGAGGAAGATTGGGAATGGCACGAACGTTGGTCGATGCCACAAAGAAAGTCGCCTCATCCTGAACAACCCGGCGGACCGCTCTGCGGTCGGCCCCGGAGGGTTCGATCGCAGAGCGATCGAACGGGTTGTTTGTCGAAGGACGCACCCCACCCCTGCAGTCCTCCTCACAACCCCAGCATCATCTTCGAGATCACGTTCTTCTGGATCTCGTTCGAGCCGCCATAGATCGAGGTCTTGCGGTAGTTGAAGTAATGCGGCGCGAGCGGGGCAGCGTAGTCGGGGCCGATCGGCTCCTCGTTCCACCCTTCCTCGAGCGCCTCGCGCTGGAACGGCATGGCGTAGGGCCCGACCGCCTCCATGGCGAGCTGGGTCAGGCGCTGCTGGATCTCCGAGCCCTTGATCTTGAGGATCGATGATTCCGCGCCCGGCCCCTTGCCGCCGCGCATGCCGGCGATCATGCGGAGATTGGTGATCTCGAGCGCCATAAGCTCGACCTCGAGCGCGGCGATCTTGTCGCGGAAGCGCGGGCTCTGGACGAGAGACTGGCCGCCCTCGCGCTCGTTCGCCGCGATGTCCTTGAGACGCTTCAGCTCGCGCTTGGACGCGCCGACGCGGGCGATGCCGGTGCGCTCGTTGCCAAGCAGGAACTTGGCGTAGGTCCAGCCCTTGTTCTCCTCGCCGACGAGGTGCGTGGCCGGCACCTTGACGTTGTCGAAGAACACCTCGTTGACCTCGCGCCCGCCATCCATGGTGATGATGGGCCGGACGGTGATCCCCGGCGTCTTCATGTCGATGAGGAGGAAGGAGATGCCCTCCTGCTGCTTCTTGGCGTTGGGGTCGGTGCGCACGAGATTGAAGATCCAGTCGGCGAAATGCGCCGACGTCGTCCAGATCTTCTGGCCGTTCACGATATAATTATCGCCGTCGCGCACCGCCTTGGTCCTGAGCGAGGCGAGGTCGGAGCCCGAGCCCGGCTCGGAGAAGCCCTGGCACCAGACATGCTCGCCCGAGAGGATGCGCGGCAGGAAGAACTGCTTCTGCCAGTCATTGCCGAAGCGGATGACGACCGGGCCGCACATGGTGACGCCGAAGGGGATGACCGGCGGCGCGCCGGCCTCGGCGCTCTCGTCCTCGAAGATGTGGCGCTGCACCGGCGTCCAGCCGGTGCCGCCATGTTCGACCGGCCAGTTGGGCGCGACCCAGCCCTTCTTGTGCAGCAAGCGATGCCAGCGCAGGAAATCCTCGCGCGCCATATGCTTGCCGTTGAGCACCTTGTCGCGGATGTCGACCGGCAGATTGTCGCGGATGAACCCACGCACCTCCTCGCGGAAAGCCTGTTCCTCCGGCGTGTAAGCGAGTTCCATGGCGGTTCCTTTCCTGCTCAGCTCTGGCGCGCCCCGAGATCCGAGAAGCGCTTGCCCTCGCGCGCGAGTTTCTCCAGGAGCGGCGCGGGGCGCCAGAAGAAGCCGTGCGTCTCGTGGAAGCGCTTCACATCGGCGTACACTTTGTCGAGGCCGATGGTGTCGGCATAGAACATCGGCCCGCCGCGCCAAGCGGGGAAGCCATAGCCGGTGAGATAGATGATGTCGATGTCGGACGACCGAAGCGCTATGCCCTCTTCGAGGATCTTGGCGCCCTCGTTGACCAGCCCGTAGATGCAGCGCTTGACGATCTCCTCGTTGCTGATCGCCTGGCGTTTGATGCCGAGACGCTTCGATTCCGCGAGGATGAGCTTCTCGATCTCCGGGTCCGGGACGGGCGTGCGGCTGCCCTTGTCGTAGCGGTACCAGCCGGCGCCGGTCTTCTGCCCGAAGCGGGCCATCTCGCAGACCTGGTCGGCGATGTGCGAGTAGCGGCGGTCATTCGGACGCGTCGCGGCCTGGCCCTTGCGGATGCGCCAGCCGACATCGTTGCCGGCGAGGTCGCCCATGGCGAAGGGCCCCATCGCCATGCCCCAATCGGTGAGCGCCTTGTCCACCTGCGCCGGCAGCGCGCCTTCCTCGAGCAGAAACTCGGCCTCGCGCGTGTACTGGAAGATCATGCGATTGCCGACGAAGCCGTCGCACACGCCGACCAGCACCGGCACCTTGGCGAGCGTCTTGCCGAGCCGCATCGCGGTGGCGACGACGTCCTTGCCGGTCTTGGCGCCGCGCACGATCTCGACCAGGCGCATGACATTCGCCGGGCTGAAGAAATGCGTGCCGACCACGTCCTGCGGCCGCCTGGTCGACGCGGCGATGGCGTCGACGTCGAGGGTAGAGGTGTTGGTGGCGAGCACCGCCCCCGGCTTGGCGACTTTGTCGAGCCTGCCGAACAGCTCCTTCTTGATGCCCATCTCCTCGAACACCGCCTCGACGATCACGTCGGCATCCTTGACGGCGGCGAGGTCGAGCGAGCCCTTGATCAGGCCCATGCGCTTGTCCATCGCCGCCTGGTCGAGCCGGCCCTTGGCGACGGTGCCGGCGTAGTTGTTGCGGATGACGCCGAGGCCGCGCTCGAGCGCGTCCTGCGCCGTCTCGACCACGGTGACGGGGATGCCGGCATTGGCGAAGTTCATGGCGATGCCGCCGCCCATGGTGCCGGCGCCGATGACGGCGGCGCTCTTGATTGGCCGTGTCGGCGTGTCGGGCGGCACATCCGGGATGTTCATCGCCTCGCGCTCGGCGAAGAAGGCATGGATCAGCGCGCGCGACTGCGTCGACGTCACCAGCTCCTGGAAGATCTCGCGCTCGCGCTTCAGTCCCTGGTCGAAGGGGAGGGTGGCCGCCGCCTCGACGGCGTCGACGCAGCGCAGCGGCGATTCCTGGCCGCGCGCCCGCTTCTTGACGGCGGCGCGGTACTCGGCGAAGAGCGCGGGGTTGGCGCGCGCGTCGGCGAGCTTGTCCTCGCGGTCGCGGATGCGGCGCCCAGCGGTGTCGCGGCCGGCGACGCTCTCGGCGAAGCGGATGGCGCCCTCGAGCAGGTCGCCCTCGACGATCTCGTCGATGATGCCGAGTGCCTTGGCCTGCGGCGCGCGCACGAAGTCGCCCGTGGTGATCATGTCGAGCGCCGCCTTCGCGCCGACGAGGCGCGGCAGGCGCTGCGTGCCGCCGGCGCCCGGCAGGATGCCGAGCTTGACCTCGGGCAGCCCCACTTGCGCCGACGCGACCGCGACACGGTAATGGCAGCCCAGCGTGACCTCGAGCCCGCCGCCCAGCGCCGTGCCATGGATCGCGGCGATCGTCGGTTTGGCGCTGGTCTCGAGCCCGGCGATGACCGTGTTGAGGTCGGGCGGCTCCAGCGGCTTGCCGAATTCCTTGATGTCGGCGCCGGCGATGAAGGTGCGCCCAGCGCCGATGACGACGAGGGTTTTCGCGGCGGCGTCCCCCTGGCCCTCCCTCAGCGCATCGACCAGCCCCTGGCGCACCGCCTTCGACAGCGCGTTCACCGGCGGGTTGTCGACGGTGATGACTCCGACATTGCCACGGCGCTCGTAGCGCACCACCTGCGGCATCTCTCCTCCCGTAACCCTTGGGGGTTTCTCTTATCGCTCATCCGACAATAGCGAAGCGCCGGCATCAGGCAAGGGTGATCACCCTATGCCGCGGGGCCGGCAGGGACCGCCGCAAGCGCAGTGCCGGCAGACCTTTTTTCCGCTCCGTTCGGGTGGGTTGTGGGGCCCTGATCGGTTAGCTAGCCT
>DASVOY010000435.1:0-1562 GCA_036383115.1 Allostellaceae bacterium | reverse complement strand
GATCTCCTTGACGTAATTGCCGAACTTCAGGTCGTCGATGGTCTGCGGCCTGTCGCCGAGCGTTTTGTTCCAGCCGGCCTTGCCCACCGCCTCGCGCATCTTGACGAAACCGGTGAGCCGCGTGTCGTCGCGCAGGAAATGCGTGTGCGTGTCCATCACGAACTGGCCGGACATCGCCTTGGCGCGCTCCTCGGCGAGCTCGGGCGTCGCCGCCTCGGCCGCGGTCGCCGCGAAGAGATTCCCATAGACCTCGTTCATCGCCACGAAGGACGCGGCCATGCCGGCGGCCGTTTGGAAGAAGCGCCGCCGCGGCAGCCCCTGCTGCTTCGCCAGCCGGTCGGCCATCTCGACGAGCCGCGCCTCGACCTCTTTCTGCTGACGCGTCTGCGGCGACGGAAAATATTCGTCGCTCGACACCACCTGCGTCGGGATCGGCGACGGGAACGCCGCCTTCTCGGCCGGCAGCAGCTGATCGAGCTCTTCCTGGCTCAGGAGCCGCATCGTACCCTCCCTCACCCTTCGAGTCGCGACGGCATGGTCAGGAAAGACTGGACGACATGCCAGACCTGCTGCCGCGTGAGCCCGAGGTTGACCGCATGCGCCGATCCTGCCAGCAGGACGAACTGCCGGTCGGGGTTGGGCAGCCGCGCAAAGAATCCCAGCACGTCGTCGAGCGTGGCAATCCCGTCATACTCGCCGCGCAGGATGAGGACCGGCGCCTGCACCTTCGCGGGGTCGACCACCGGCAGGTTCGCCGTCATGTCGAGGTAGGTGCCGGTCGGGATGGTGTCGCCGAACTGCAGCTCGGCATCGGCGAGCGCCTCGGGCACGCGCGGATCGGAGGTGCCGGGCTTGTCGCGGGTGAAGATGCTGCGGATCATGTCGCGATCACGCGGGCGGCGGTCGTGCGTGCGGTAATACTCGGTCTGCTCGGCGCGCTTGCCGAGCGTCGGCGAGTCCTTGCCGGTCCAGGTGAAGGCCTCGAGCACGAGGCGGTCGACGCGGTCGGGCCGCGCCATGGCGAAGGCGCCGGCGCGCAGCGCGCCCGAGGATTCGCCGAGGAAATGGAACTTGCTCCGGCCGGTCTCGCGCGCGACGACCTCGCTCGCGGCGATCAGGTCGGCGACGCCGCTCTTGATGTCGGAATTGCCGTCGGTGCGCGTCGAGCGGCCGTAGCCCTCATGGTCCATGGTCCAGACATCGAAGCCGGCGCTGGCGAAGACGTTCATCAGCGAATATTCGCCGGCGCCGGGCACGGTGAGGTCGAAGGTCGAGCGCGACGAGATCGACGAGCCATGCACCAGGAACAGCACCGGCAGCTTCTTCTCGCCCGCCGCCGGCGCTGCCAAGCGCTTGCGGTACATATAGAGCGAGACGTCGCCCTTCTTCGCCCGGTACTCGCCGGTCCACAAACTCTCCGGGCTGGCGGCGAGCGCCGCCGCGGTCGGCGCCAAGCCCGTACCGCCTGCGAGCACCGCGCCGACGCCGAGCCCCGCCGTCACCAAGTCGCGCCGCGTCGGTGCGCCCTCATGGGAAGCCATGGCCGTTTCCCCCGGTGTTTC
>DASVOY010000434.1:0-4022 GCA_036383115.1 Allostellaceae bacterium | reverse complement strand
CAGCCGACGCGGCCCACAGCAGCGTGAGAGGCACCGCCATGATCTTCGTTCGCTTCATGAGTCTTCTGCTCACGGCGCTGGTCGCCGGCCTCACCTTCTGCCACCTGCTCGAGCTGCCGAACAAGCTGGCCATGCCGGCCGAGACGTGGCTCGCGGTGCAGCAGCACCTCTACAACATGTTCGGCCCGGTCGGCGGCCCGATGGAAGTGGGCGCTTTGCTCTTTACTCTCGCCGCCGCGATCCTCATCCGCCGGCGGCAGCCTGCCGCCTTCGCGCCGACGTTGTTGGCTCTCTGCTGCATCCTGGCGGCGCTCGTCGTCTGGTTCGCCGTGGTCAACCCCGTGAATCTGCGGGTGAACGGCTGGACCGCGGCGGCGCTGCCCGGCGACTGGACGGCGGCGCGCACGCAATGGGAATACGGCCACGCCGCTTCCTTCGCCTTGCTCCTGGTGGCGCTCGGCGCGCTGATCTTCGCCGCATTGACCGCGCCCGAAAAAGGCGGCGCATCCGCTGCCCGTTGACACACCGGCGATGCCGGGTTGTCATCTCAGGTGATGCTGAGCCTTGCCCGACCGCTGGCGCTGCGGCGGCTTGCCACGGCGCTCCTCGACCTGGTTCTGCCGCCGCGCTGCCTGCGCTGCGGCACGGCGGTGAGCGAGACGGGTACGCTCTGCGCCCCTTGCTGGCGTGGGATCACCTTCCTGGGATCGCCCTGCTGCGCCTGTTGCGGCATGCCCTTCGATTTCGAGGTGGGGGCGCCGGTGCTGTGCGGCGCCTGCGCGCGCTCCCATCCCCCCTTCGAGCGCGCCCGGGCGGCAATGCGCTATGACGAGGCGAGCCGGCGCCTCATCCTCGCCTTCAAGCACGGCGACCGGCTGCACCTGGCGCCCGCGCTCGGCCGCTGGATGCGGCGCGCCGGCGCCGAACTCCTCGCCGAGGCCGACCTGCTCGTGCCGGTGCCACTGCATTGGACGCGCCTCTTCGCCCGCCGCTACAACCAGGCCGCCGTTCTCGCGCATGCCATCCGCGCCGCCGGCGGCCCGGCGGTCGGCGCCGACTGGCTCGTCCGCCGTCGTCGCACGCCCTCGCAAGGCAAGCGCAACGCCATGGCGCGCGAGCGCAACGTCAAGGGCGCCTTTGCGGTGAAGCCCGGCCGCGCGGTGAAGGGCCGCCGCATCGTCCTCATCGACGACGTCTTCACCACCGGCGCAACCGTCGCCGAATGCGCGCGCGTCCTGCGCCGCGCCGGCGCGCGCCAGGTCGACGTGCTGACCCTGGCGCGCACGGTGCGGCAGGAGGGATAGCGTGCGCTACCGCTCGCCCCTCGGCGCGGTGCAGAACAGCCACCACTCGCTCGGCGTCGCATAGGGCTGCGGCCGGCCGCTGCGATCGACCGCCCAGACGCGCCAGGCGAAGACGGCGTCATAGACGCGCGGCCGGGCGAGAAGCGTGAACGGGGGATTGGCGTAGGCCTTGACCCAGGGATGCCACTCTCCGGTCGCGGGATCGCCGCGGCGAATCTCGATATAGGTCGCGATCGGGCGTCCGGAATCGGACGGCTCCGTGCTCCTCTCCCAGGTGAATGCGATGCCGCGCCGGGGATCGGGCTCCAGACAATGCTCCTGCTCGGGATCGTCCGGCGGCGAGAGCTGCGTCGGCGGGTGTGGCGGCGGGACGGCCGGCTCCTGCGCCACGGCGGGCGCGATGGCGGAGACGAGCAGCATGGCGGCGATGGTGGCCTTTCGCTGCATGGCGGCGATCCCGGTACCGGACACGTCCGGGCCAACGCCGCCGGCGCGGCGTCGTCCTGCGGTTGCGAGGCCAGGTCGAAAAGCCTTGATCTCTGTGCGCCTTTCACTAGATGGTGCGGGATGGAACATTGGCGGCAGGAGCGGTCATGGCCCGGGTAGAGATTTATTCGACCCTTTTCTGCCCTTACTGCGCACGGGCGAAGGGCCTCCTGGAGAAGAAGGGCGTGGACTACGTCAACATCGACGTCATGGAGGACACCTCCAAGCGCGACGAGATGATCGAGCGCTCGGGCGGGCGGCAGACCGTGCCGCAGATCTTCATCGACGGCGAGTCCATCGGCGGCTGCGACGACCTCTACGCCCTCGACCGCGCCGGCAAGCTCGACGCCAAGCTCGGGATCGCGCGGCGGTGAGCGGCGCATTCAAGGCCGCCTGCATCCAGCTCTCCTCGGCCCGTGAGGTCGAGCCCAACATCGCCGCCGCGAGCGACCTCGTCCGCCGCGCGCGTGATGCCGGCGCCGAACTCATCATGACGCCCGAGGTGAGCGACATGATGGAGCCGAAGCGGCCGCTGCGCCTGGCCAAGGCCAAGGACGAATCCTCGCACGCGATGCTCGCCGCCTTCCGCGATCTCGCGCGCGAGACGGGCGCGTGGCTGCTGCTGGGCTCGGCGGTGGTGCGGCCGACAGATGGCGGCGAGCGGTTGGCCAACCGCTCCTTCCTCATCGCGCCCGACGGCGGCGTCGCCCAGCGCTACGACAAGATCCACATGTTCGACGTCGAGCTCGCCGGCGGCGAGAGCTATCGCGAATCGAACGCCTTCCGGCCCGGCGAGGCGGCGGTGCTGGCGCCGCTGCCCTGGGGCGTGCTCGGCATGACCGTGTGCTACGATCTGCGCTTCCCACAGCTCTATCGAGCGCTGGCGCAGGCGGGCGCGGATTTCCTCTCGATCCCCTCGGCCTTCACCGTGCCGACCGGACGGGCGCATTGGCACGTGCTGATGCGGGCGCGCGCCATCGAGACCGGCTGCTTCGTCTTCGCCCCGGCGCAGTGGGGCGAGCATGCCGAGGGGCGCAAGACCTACGGCCATTCGCTCATCGTAGCGCCCTGGGGCGAGGTCCTCGCCGAGGCGGAGGACGGCGTCGGGTTCATCATCGCCGAGATCGACTCCGCGAAGATCGCCGAGTCGCGCCGCGCCGTGCCCTCGCTCAGCCACGACCGGGTTTTCGCCGCGCCGCGCAAGCCCGGCGCGCTCGCCGCGGAGTGAAAAAGACGCGGCCCTCGCAACGAGGGCCGCGTCCGGTCGATCGCCCAGTTACGGGCTACCGGGCGTCAGTGCCAGAAATCGGCGGCACCGACGTGGTTCGGCGACACGTGGTCCAGCGTCACCACGGTGGTGGCGTGGGACGCGTCGTGTCCGGTCGGATCGAGCGTCACCGCGGTCGAATCCGTGCCGGACTGGACCAGGTTGACGACGTGATCCGCCAACGGATTTGTCCCGGTGTAGCCGCTGGCCTTGAGCAGCGGCGCCAAGTCGAGCAGATCCTGACCCGACTGGAAGTTCGCGATGTGCGCCCCGCTCTGCACCGCGTTGAACACGAAGATCTCGTGCCCGGAGCCGTCCTGGAAGGCCGGCGTGAGAGCCGGCGGGGTGGACGTGCCCGAAGCACCTGAACTAGATGACTGCGCCGCCGCGTTGAAGGTCAGCGATCCGTTGGTGTCCATCACCGCGCCGGTAGGATCGGCGGCGACCGCGCCGTTGGTGCCGGTGTTGCTGGCGGCATGGGCGCCGTCGATCGTCTGGCCGTTGAGCGTGATCGAGCCGACATAGACGTTGCGGTCGTGACCGTCCGTGGTGCCCTGACCGTCCCAGGCGTCGTTGACGAACTGCACCTGGACCTGATGCGCCACGCTCGGGTCGAAATTGCCGGCGATGTTGATGTCCTGCCACTGGCCCTGCGAGTGGTGGGCGGTCACATCGTAAGTGCCGCCGACCTGCTGGCCGTCGACCAGCACCTGGATCTGCGAGTTGCCGTTGTACATGTCGCCCGAGACATGCAGCGTCAGCGTGTCCGGACCGGTTCCCGTGGCGGTCGAGCCGCTGCTGCCGCCAGCTCCACCTCCGGTGCTGCTGCCGCTAGCGGTCGGCGCGGGCGGGTCGGGCACGTTGAAGGTCAGCGATCCGTTGGTGTCCATCACCGCGCCGGTAGGATCGGCGGCGACCGCGCCGTTGGTGCCGGTGTTGCTGGCGGCATGGGCGCCGTCGATCGT
>DASVOY010000433.1:0-6052 GCA_036383115.1 Allostellaceae bacterium | reverse complement strand
GCCAGCGTCTACGGCGTCTACAATGGCTTCGAGCTGGGCGAGAATCGCGCCGTTCCCGGCACGGAGGAGTATCTCCATTCGGAGAAATACGAATACAAGGTGTGGGACTGGGATCGGCCCGGCCACATCAAGGACGACATCGCCAAGCTCAATCGCATTCGTCGCGAGAATCCGGCGTTGCACACGCTGACCAATCTGCGCTTTTATCCGGCGCATGACGACCACGTGCTCTTCTACGGCAAGATCACCGCCGACCACCGCAACATGGTGTTCGTCGCCGTCAATCTCGATCCCACCTCTCCGCGCGAAGCGGTTGTCGAGTTTCCGCTCGCGGAAATGAATGTCGCGGAGGTTGAAACCTTCGCGGCCGTCGAATTGTTCACTGGCACGGAGCACCGCTGGCAAGGCGCCCGTCAGCGCCTTCGCCTCGATCCCGAAGTCAACCCGGCGGCGATCTTCCGCATCAAGCGGTGAGCGCCCCTTTGCAGCAAGGGGATTTCGACCGCGCCAATGCCCGACACCACGCTCGTTTCGCCCGCTCCCGCCACGCTCGTTTCCGATCCGCTGTGGTACAAGGACGCGGTCATCTACCAGCTGCACGTCAAGGCCTTCTTCGATTCGACCGATGACGGCATCGGCGATTTCCAGGGGCTGACACGCAAGCTCGACTATCTGCAGGACCTCGGCGTCACCGCGCTGTGGCTGCTGCCCTTCTATCCCTCGCCGCTGCGCGACGACGGCTACGACATCGCCGATTACCGAAACGTCAACCCGGCCTATGGCAGCCTCAGCGACTTCCGCGGCTTCGTGCGCGCCGCGCACCGCCGCGGCCTGCGCGTCGTCACCGAACTCGTGGTCAACCACACCTCGGACCAGCATCCCTGGTTCCAACGCGCGCGACGCGCCAAGCCCGGCTCGAATTGGCGCAATTATTACGTCTGGAGCGACACCGACCAGAAGTTCCTCGGCACGCGCATCATCTTTCTCGACACCGAGGCCTCGAACTGGGCCTGGGATCCGATGGCGAAGGCCTATTACTGGCATCGCTTCTATGCCCACCAGCCGGATCTCAACTTCGACAACCCGCACGTGGTGAAGGATGTCATCAACGTGATGCGCTACTGGCTCGACATGGGCGTGGACGGGATGCGGCTCGACGCCGTGCCGTACCTCATTGAGCGCGAGGGCACGATCAACGAGAACCTGCCGGAGACGCACAAGGTGCTGAAGCAGCTGCGCGCCGCGCTCGACGACCGCTACCGCGACCGCATGCTGCTCGCCGAGGCGAACCAATGGCCGGAGGACGTGCTGCAGTATTTCGGCGCGGGCGATGAATGCCACATGGCATTCCACTTCCCGCTCATGCCGCGCATCTTCATGGCGGTGGCAATCGAGGACCGCCATCCCATCACCGACATCATGCGGCAGACGCCGGACATCCCGGAGAACTGCCAATGGGCGGTCTTCCTGCGCAATCATGACGAGCTGACGCTCGAGATGGTGACCGACCGAGAGCGCGACTATCTCTGGAACTACTACGCATCCGACAAGCGGATGCGCCTCAACCTCGGCATTCGCCGCCGCCTCGCGCCGCTCCTGGAGAACGATCGGCGGCGCATGGAGCTGCTCAACGGACTGATGTTCTCGATGCCCGGCACGCCGGTCATGTATTACGGCGACGAGATCGGCATGGGCGACAATATCTTCCTCGGCGACCGCGACGGCGTGCGCACGCCGATGCAGTGGTCGCCCGACCGCAACGCCGGCTTCTCGCGCGCCGATCCGGCGCGGCTTTACCTGCCGCCGATCATGGACCCCGTCTATGGTTATCAGGCGGTCAATGTCGAGGCGCAGAGCCGCTCGCCCTCCTCGTTCCTCAACTGGATGAAGCGCCTCATTGCCGTGCGCAAGGCGCGGCTCGCCTTCGGTCGCGGCGACCAGCGCTTCCTCTACCCGTCGAACCGCAAGGTGCTGGCCTTTCTGCGCTCGCACGGTGAGGAGACGATCCTCTGCGTGTTCAACCTGTCGCGCGCGCCACAGGCGGTCGAGCTCGACCTCTCCGGCTTCAAGGGCCGCGTGCCGGTCGAGCTGTTCGGACGCAGCGTCTTCCCGCCGATCGGCGACCTGCCGTATCTCCTTACCTTGCCGGGGCATGGCTTCTACTGGTTCCTGCTCGACCCGGCCGCGGAGCCCGACCCCGGATGGCGCGGCAGCTCCGAGACGCCGGAGCTGAGCACGCTGGTAATGCCCGACGGCTGGTCCGGGCCGACGGATCGTCACAACCGAAGGGTCTTCGAGACGGAGGTGCTGCCGGTCTACCTGCCGAACCAGCGATGGTTCGCGGCCAAAGGCCGTGCCATGGCGAGCACTACGGTTGTGGGCGGCGCCCTGCTTCCCGGGCGGGGCAATAGCTGGCCGCTTGCGGTCGTCGAGGCGGCATTTAGAGACGGCGAGCGGCAGCGCTATTTCCTGCCCCTGGCGGTGACCTGGGAGGAGGAGGGAAGCGAAAGGCGCAGCGCGCTGCTGCCCCACACGCTCGCCCAGGCCCGCCGTGGCCGCAAGGAGGGCGCGATCTATGACGCCGCCGCCGATCCTGACTT
This sequence comes from Allostellaceae bacterium, assembly GCA_036383115.1. Lineage (GTDB taxonomy): Bacteria > Pseudomonadota > Alphaproteobacteria > ATCC43930 > CGMCC-115725 > DAHUYF01. The sequence goes on along the minus strand of DASVOY010000433.1, from coordinate 3,452 downwards.
CGCCCTCGCCGTGGTCGATGCGATGGCCGAGGAGCGCCAGATTTCCGGTGCCACGGCCCGGATCGTGTTCGAGCACACCGCAGCCTTCGTCCGCGCCGTTCTGCCGCAGAACCCGGACGTGCGGCGCGTCGGCGGCGAGCAGTCGAACACCTCCATCCTCATTAATGAGTATGCGGTGCAGAAGCTCTACCGGCGTCTCACCGCCGGCATCCAGCCAGAGATCGAGATGGTGCGCTTCCTCAGCGAAGCTGCGCGGTTTCCCAACACGCCGCCGCTGTTCGGCGACCTTCGCTTTATTGACGCGAACGGCGAAGAAACGGCCCTCGGCGTGCTCTTCGCCTATGTGCGCAACCAGGGCAGCGCCTGGTCGCAGGCGCTCAACTATCTCACGCGCTATCTCGACGAAGCGCTGCTGATGGCACCGCACGCGGCGCGGCCGAGCGAACCGCCAACACCGGAAGCAACGGCCCATCCGCTTTATCTCGAGCTCGCCGGGCAGCTCGGCCAGCGCACGGCGGAGCTGCACCGTGCGCTCTGCCCGCAAGTGCCGGTCGATGATGCGTTCGAGCCGGAGCCGATCACCGCCGACGATCTTGCGCGCTGGCGCGAGCGCGCCACCAGCGCAGCGCGCCAGACGCTCGACCATCTCGCGCGGCGCCGCGATGGCCTGCCGCCCGCAATACAGCCGCTTGCGGACCGCGTGCTGGAGCGCCGCGAAGCGGTGCTCGAGTGCGTCGCGGCCCTGCTGCCCGCTCAGGTCGACGCGGTGAAGACGCGTTTCCACGGCGACTATCACCTCGGCCAGGTTCTGGCGGTCCAGAACGATTTCTCCATCATCGACTTCGAGGGCGAGCCGCTCCGCTCGATCGCCGAGCGTCGGCAAAAGAGCTCGCCGTTGCGCGACGCGGCGGGCATGCTGCGCTCCTACGCCTATGCCAGCGCCACGGCGGTGCGGCAGATGGGGGAAATCCAGCCTTCGGCGTTGCCGGTGCTGCAGGAGCGCGCCGAGGAATGGCGGCGCCAAGTGACCGACGCCTTCATGGCGCGCTATCGCGCCGCGATGGCCGGCGTGCGGTCGATGCCGGCGGATCCGGCTGTCGCCAGCCGGCTTCTCGATTTCTTCACGCTCGAGAAGGCGATGTACGAGATCGGCTATGAGCTGGCGCAGCGGCCCGCTTGGGTGGCCATACCGCTCGCGGGCGTGCTCGGCCTCCTCGATGCGGAAAGCCATGGTAACGCTTAGCGCTGGCGCCCGCGCCATCCTGGAGGCGCGCCATGGCGACCCCTTCGCCTATCTCGGCATGCATTCCGTCGGCGGCAATCTCTGCGTGCGCGTGTTCCTGCCCTGGGCACGGCGGCTCCGGGTGGTGGATGCCACGACGGGCGAGATCGCCGGCGAGCTCGCGCGCGTCCACCCGGACGGGCTCTATACCGGCATGCTTGGGCACCGGCCGCGCTTCCGCTATCGGCTGCGCGCGGAGGGTGCGCTGGGCGAGACTGAGTTCGAGGACGTCTACGCGTTCCCGCCGGTGCTCGGCGACCTCGACCTCCATCTCCTCGCCGAAGGCACGCATCATGAAAGCTACGCCGTGCTCGGCTCGCATCGCCGCGAGCATGACGGGGTGCTCGGCGTCTCCTTCGCGGTGTGGGCGCCCAATGCGCAGCGCGTCAGTCTGGTTGGCGACTTCAACGACTGGGACGGGCGGCGCCATCCGATGCGGCAGCGGCATGGGGCGGGCATATGGGAGATTTTCATCCCCGGCTTGGGCGCAGGCCGGTTCTACAAATATGAGATCCTCGGCCCCGACGGCGCGCTGCTGCCGCTGAAGGCCGACCCTTACGCCCAGCGCGCCGAGCGTCCCCCGGGCACCGCCTCGCGCATCGCCGCGCCCTCGCACCATGCGTGGGACGACGCGGAGTGGATGGAGACGCGTTGGCGCCGCAACGACCGCCACGCGCCGATCAGCGTCTACGAGGTGCATCTCGGATCATGGCGCCGCCACGCGGAGGGCAACCGCTATCTCAGCTATCGCGAACTCGCCGATCAACTCGTACCCTATGTCCGCGACATGGGTTTCACCCATATCGAGCTGATGCCGGTCACGGAGTATCCCTTCGACGGCTCCTGGGGCTACCAGCCGATCGGCCTCTTCGCGCCGACCAGTCGCTTCGGCACGCCGGACGATTTCCGCGACTTCGTCGAGGCCTGCCATGCGGCCGGGATCGGGCTGTGGCTCGATTGGGTGCCGGGCCATTTCCCGACCGACCCGCACGGCCTCGCGCGCTTCGACGGCACCGCGCTCTACGAGCATGCCGATCCGCGCCAGGGGTTCCAGCCCGACTGGAACACCTATGTCTACAATTTCGGCCGGCGCGAGGTGGCGAATTTCCTGCTGTCGAGCGCGCGCTACTGGATTGACGCCTTCCACATCGACGGGCTGCGCGTCGATGCCGTGGCGTCGATGCTCTATCTCGACTATAGCCGCCCGGAAGGCCAGTGGGTGCCCAACGAATATGGCGGGCGCGAGAACTTGGCAGCGATCGCCTTCCTGAAGCGGATGAACGAGCTGGTCTTCGGCACCGGCTCGGGCGCGACGACGGCGGCGGAGGAATCCACTGCCTGGCCCATGGTGTCGCGGCCGACGTATCTCGGCGGGCTCGGCTTCGGCTTCAAATGGAACATGGGCTGGATGCACGACACGCTGCGTTACATGTCGCTCGACCCGATCCACCGCAAATACCACCACAACGACCTGACCTTCGGCCTGCTCTACGCCTTCAACGAGAATTTCATCCTGCCGCTGTCGCATGACGAGGTCGTGCACGGCAAGGGCTCCCTCATCCGCAAGATGCCGGGCGACCGCTGGCAGCGTTTCGCCAATCTGCGCGCCTATTACGGCTTCATGTGGACGCATCCCGGCAAGAAGCTCCTCTTCATGGGCGGCGAGTTCGCGCAGGAGCGCGAATGGAACCACGACACCAGCCTCGATTGGCACCTCCTCGGCGATCCGCTCCACCACGGCGTGCAGATGGCGGTGCGCGATTTGAACCGCCTCTACCGCGAGGTGCCGGCGCTCCATGAACTCGACACCGAGCCTGACGGCTTCCAATGGATCGACGCGGGCGATGCCGAGCAGAGCACGCTCTCCTACATCCGCCGCGGCCGCGACCCGCACGAGCTCGCCGCGATTGTGTGCAACTTCACGCCGGTGCCGCGCCACCTCTACCGCATCGGCGTGCCGCGCGCCGGGCTGTGGCGCGAGCGCTTCAACAGCGACGCGCTCGACTACGGCGGCAGCGGCCTCGGCAACGCCGGCGCCGCGCGGGCGGAAACGCATCCCGCGCATGGCCACGCCCAATCGCTGGTGCTGACCCTGCCGCCGCTCGCCACGCTCGTCTTCACCCACGAGGCCGGGAGCGGCTGATGGAAATCCGCGCCGACGTGTGGCCGG
>DASVOY010000432.1:0-2085 GCA_036383115.1 Allostellaceae bacterium | reverse complement strand
CTCTACACCCATCGCTCGACCGTGCTGCACAGCTTCGCCGTGTGCTCGGCCAATGCGGTGGCGATCTCGATGCGCGATTCGATCCTGCCCGTCGTGCCGATGTTCCACGTCAACGCCTGGGGCATCCCTTACGCCGCGGCCATGTCCGGCGCCAAGCTCGTGTTTCCCGGCGCGAAGCTCGACGGCGCAAGCCTTTACGAGCTGTTCGAGGCGGAGAAGGTGACGCTGTCGCTGGGCGTGCCGACAGTGTGGCTGGGGTTGCTGCAGTATCTCGAGCAGACAGGGAAGCGGATCGACGGCGTCAACCGCGTGACCGTCGGCGGCTCGGCGGCGCCGGCGGCGATGATCCAGGCCTTCGAGGAGAAATACGGCGTCCAGTGCATCCATGGCTGGGGCATGACCGAGATGAGCCCGGTCGGCACGCTGGGGCTGCCCAAGGCGAAATTCCTCAGCCGGTCCAAGGCCGAGCAGCTCGCCCGCAAGGCCATGCAGGGCTTCCCGCTCTATGGCGTCGACATGAAGGTGGCGGGCCCCGACGGCAAGCCGCAGCCCCATGACGGCAAGTCGAGCGGCGAGCTCTATGTGCGGGGGCCGTGGATCGTCAGCGGCTATTTCAACGACGAGGAGGCGACCGTGGCCGCGTTCGACGAGGAGGGGTGGTTCCGCACCGGCGACGTCGCGACCATCGATGCCGACGGCTACATGCAGATCGTCGACCGCAGCAAGGACGTCATCAAGTCGGGCGGCGAATGGATCAGTTCGATCGACGTCGAGAACGCGGCGATGGGTCATCCCGATATCGCCGAGGCGGCGGTGATCGGCGTGGCGCATCCGAAGTGGGACGAGCGGCCGCTCCTCATCGTGGTGGCGAAGCCGGGGCGCCAGCCGGTCAAGGAGGACATCCTCGCCTTCCTCGGCGACAAGATCGCCAAGTGGCAGCTGCCCGACGATGTCGTCCTCGTGCCGGAGATCCCGCATGGGGCGACGGGCAAGATGCTGAAGGCCAAGCTGCGCGAGCAGTTCGCCGGCTACCGGCTGCCGACGGCCTAAAGGGGAGGCGAGATGGCGGGACGGCTTTCCGGCAAGGCGGCCTTCATCACCGGCGGCGCCTCGGGCCTCGGGCGCGCCATGGCCATCGCCTTTGCCGCCGAGGGCGCGCGGGTGGCGATCGCCGACATCGACATCGGCCGCGGGCGCGAGGCGGCGCGCGGTATCGGCGACCGGGCGATCTTCCTCCCGCACGATGTGACCAGCGAGGAGCAGTGGATCGCCAACCTCGCCGAGGCGGCACGCGCCTTCGGCCGCCTCGACACGCTCGTCAACAATGCCGGGATCGGCACGCGCGGCAATGTCGAGCAGACCACGCTCGAGGAGTGGCGCCGCATCCACGCGGTCAACCTCGAGGGCCCGTTCCTCGGCTGCAAGCACGGCATCCCCTGGATCGCCAAGGCCGGCGGCGGCGCGATCATCAACATCTCCTCGGTCGCCGGGCTGATCGGCGCGCGCGACAGCGCCGCCTATTGCGCGAGCAAGGGCGGCGTGCGGCTCCTCACCAAGTCGGTGGCGCTCCATTGCGCGCACCGCAGGAACGGCGTGCGCTGCAACTCGATTCACCCCGTCTACACCGACACGCCGATGGTCGATCAGATGGTGGCCGCGGTGAAGGAGCCCGAGAAGATGCGGCGCGCGCTCGAAGCGATGATCCCGCTGGGCCGGCTCGGCACGCCCGAGGAGCTGGCGGCGATGGCGGTCTATCTCGTCTCCGACGAGGCGCGCTTCGTCACCGGCGCCGAGTTCGTCTTCGACGGCGGGTTCACCGCGAATTAGGGCTATTCGGCCGCGATCGACAGGTCGGCCGGCGGCGACCCGCGCAGCAGGCGGGCGCGGCGGCGCCAATGGCGCCAATGTCGGCGATAGAAGGCCAGATCGCTCAGGAGTCCGGGATAAAAGCTGCCGTCGCGGCGCCGGCGGCGGATCAGCGCGAGCTGGCCGCGCAGCATCGCCTTGAAGAAGGCGGCCTGGCCTTCCGCCTGGAGCCGCAGGACCAGCCGGCCCGAGCCGTGCTGCGCCAGGCGGCGCAGCGGC
>DASVOY010000431.1:0-1828 GCA_036383115.1 Allostellaceae bacterium | reverse complement strand
GATCGTCGGGTCCAAGCAGAGATGACACAGGTGAGGCAGACGGCATGAATAAGGTTCGGCCATGCGCAAGCCCGGTCGGGGTTGTCGTCGGGCGGCGGCCTATCCTATCTTCTCCCGATCGAGGCGGCGAGACTCGGCGCGCCGCGTGCGACAAGGATGACCGTGAGATTTTCCGGCCGCGACCAGCCCCGCGCCTTCCTGCGCGCGCTCTTCGACGCGGCGTTGCGCGCGGCCGACCCGGCGCGCGCGCTGCCGCCGCTGCTGCCGGCGCCGCCGCGCGGGCGCACCATCGTGGTCGGCGCCGGCAAGGCCGCCGCCGCGATGGCGCGGGCGGTCGAGGATCACTGGCCGGGTCCGCTCTCCGGCCTCGTCATCACCCGCTACGGCCACGCCGTGCCGTGCCGCCGGATCGAAGTGGTGGAGGCGAGCCATCCCGTGCCCGATGGAGCGGGCACCGCTGCCGCGGCGCGCATTCTCGCGACCGTGCGCGGGCTCTCGGCGGACGATCTCGTGCTGTGCCTGATGTCGGGCGGCGGCTCGGCGCTCATGGCGCTGCCGGCGCCGGGGATCGCGCTCGACGACAAGCGCGCGGTGACGCGGGCGCTGCTGCGCTCCGGCGCCACCATCAGCGAGATCAATTGCGTGCGCAAGCACCTCTCCGCCATCAAGGGCGGTCGCCTCGCCGCGGCGGCGGCGCCGGCGCGCACGGTGAGCCTTGCGATCTCCGACGTGCCCGGTGACGATCCCGCGGTCATCGCCTCGGGCCCGACGGTATCCGATCCCTCCACTTTCGCCGAGGCGCGCGCCATTCTCGCCAAATACGCGATCGAACCGCCGCCGGCGATCGCCGCGCATCTCGCAGCGGCCACGGACGAGACGCCGAAGCCCGGCGATCCCCGTCTCGCGCACAGCGCATTTACGTTGATCGCCGCGCCGCAGGACGCGCTCGCCGCCGCCGCCGATGTGGCGCGCAAGGCCGGCGTGACGCCGCTCGTGCTCGGCGACGCCATCGAAGGCGAGGCGCGCGACGTGGCGCTGGTTCATGCCGGCATTGCGCGCCAAGCCGCCGCCGGCCGACTCATCGTCGGCGAGCGTGCCCTGCCGCTGCCCGCGGTGCTGCTGTCGGGCGGCGAGACCACGGTCACGCTGCGCGGCGGCGGGCGCGGCGGCCGCAACGCCGAGTTCCTGCTCGCGCTCGCCGTGGCGCTCGACGGCCATCCCGGCATCCACGCGCTCGCTTGCGACACCGACGGCATCGACGGCACCGAGGACAATGCCGGCGCGCTCTATGGGCCCGACACCTCCGCGCGGGCCAAAGCGCTTGGCCTCGACCTGCGCGCGCGCCTTGCCGACAATGATGGCTATGGCGTGTTCCAGGCGCTAGGAGACCTCGTGGTCACCGGACCGACGCTGACCAACGTCAATGATTTCCGCGCGATCCTGGTGTCGGGTCGCGCGGGCTGAACCCATCATCGAGGGAAGCAAGATATGCGACGTCAACGCAGCGCCAAGATCGTTGCCACACTGGGTCCGGCGAGCTCCTCGCCGGAGATGATCAACGCGCTGTTCCGCGCCGGGGTCGACGTGTTCCGGCTCAATTTCAGCCATGGCGACCGCGACGATCACCGCGCGCGCCTCGAGGCGATCCGTGCCTTGGAGAAAGAGACCGGCCGGCCGATCGGCATCATGGCCGATCTGCAGGGGCCGAAGCTGCGTCTCGGCACCTTCGCCGACGGTCGCGTGCGCCTCGCCGCCGGCAAGCACTTCCGGCTCGATCTCGACAAGCAGCCGGGCAGCGCCCAGCGCGCGCCGCTGCCGCATCCCGAGA
>DASVOY010000430.1:0-7514 GCA_036383115.1 Allostellaceae bacterium | reverse complement strand
GGTGCGCAGCGGGATCGAGATGCGCTCGAGCGCCAGCGCCAGCGTGCGTCCCGCCTCGATCAGCCCGTCGATCGGCGGGCGCAGCTCGGTCTCGAGGCTGTAGCCCTGGTCGCGCGCGGCGGCGCGGGCATGCACCTGCTGCCGCACCAGCGCGAGAAACGCCTCGGTCGCCTGTTGCGGCTGCGCGTCGGCCAGCCGCTGCGCCCAGCCCTCGCCCGGCAGCACGCGGGCTCCCACCAGCGCCGCGGCCAGCGCGCGCTCTGCCGTGTCGTCGCCTGCCACCAGATCTTCCAGCCGCCGCCGCAGGCCGCGCGCCCGGCCACGGCGGCCTTCCTCGGCGCCGAGGATCCAACGGCGCAGCTCCGCCGCCTCCTGGCCGGTGAGCGCCAGCGAGAAGGCGCCGTCGGCCGCGTCGAAGACATGATGGCCCTCGTCGAAGACGTAGCGCGTCGGCAGGTGGCTGTCGTCGAGCCCGCCCAGCGCTGCCTGAACCATCACCAGCGCATGGTTGGCGACGACGATGCGGGCGCGCCGCGCGCGGCGCACGCTCTTCTCGATGAAGCAGCGGTGGTAATGTGGGCAGGCAGAGTGGATGCATTCGCCGCGCCGATCGGCGAGCCCCAGCGAGCGGGCGCGCCCGATGACGTCCGGCAGCCAGCCGGGGAAATCGCTCCCGACCATGTCGCCGTCGCGCGTCGTGCCGATCCAGCGCGCCATGATGCCGAGCGCGGCCGCGTCGTAGGGCCGCATCGGCAATGCCGCCACGCCCTCCTCGAAATTGAGCAGGCAGAGATAGTTCTCCCGCCCCTTGCGCAGCACGACACGGCGGTTCTTGACCGCGGCATCGGGATAGAGCCGGTCCAGCTCGCCGGTGATCTGGTGCTGCAGGTTACGGGTATAGGTGGAGATCCACACCGCGCCCTGGTTCTTCTCCGCCCAGAGGCTTGCCGGCGCGACATAGCCCAGGGTCTTGCCGACGCCGGTGCCGGCCTCGGCCAGCACCACCTGCGGCCCGTCGGCGGCTTGGCGCGGCCGGAAGGCGGCGCTCACCGCGGCGGCATAGTCGGCCTGCTGCGGCCGCGGCTCGGCGCTGTCGCCCAAGAGCTCCGCAAGCCGCCGGCGCGCCTCGCTCTCCTCCACGGGGATGTTGCCGGGCGGTGGCTCGGGCGCGTGCTCCGCCCATTCCGGCAGCTTGCGCCAGGCGGCGAGGCCCGCCCCGGCGGGTTTGTCCGGCGCCTCGCCGAGCGCCGCCAGCACCGCCTGCCCCCAGCCCCAGCCGCCGCGCTCCATGGCCAGGGCGATGGCGCGCGCCTCGGCGTCGGGATCACCCGCCTTGAGCTCGGCGAGCAGCGCTCTCGCTGCCGCGACGAGGGTAAGCGCCTCGTCGCCGATGCCGTATTGAGGCGGCGCCAGCCCGAGTGCGGCGGCGAGCCCGCGCGGCGTCGGCAGGCAGAAGCGTGCCGGCCGGACGAAGGCGTAAAGCTCGAGCAGGTCGAGCGCGGGAAAGACGAGGACGCCCATGCGGCGCGCCGTGGCCCGCATGTGGCAGAGGAAAGGCGGCGTCGCGCGCGCCCGCCGCGCCGCCTCGGCAAAGGACAACAGCTCGATCTCGCCCTCGGGCGAGAGCCATGCCGTCTCGGTGAGCCCGGCAACGAGCGCGGGCGCCTGCGGCAGTGCTATGGGCTCGGCCGAATTGGCTATAGCGTTGGTCGCGCGCACTCAACTGGTATAGACCGGAGCGAACGCGCGGTCACGCGCCGTCGGAACCGGCCGGTCAATGGCGCGCGTGCATTGCGCCGTCCACGCGAGAAAGCTCCGCACGTTGACGTGGATCAAGGCGGCGACGCGAAGCCGCGCCATGATGCACGGGACAGCACGCGAGCACAGCAGTGAAACCGTGGACCCGACGCATCGGAGCGATGCTTTGGCTCGTGGCAGGATCACAGGTCATCACCGCGATGGCCGCCACGCCGGCCGAAGCGCGTGGTTTCGTCAGCTTCCATTTCGGCGTGCCGCTGGTCGTCGGCCCGCCGGTCTACTACGTGCCGCCGCCCCCGCCTCCGCCGGTTTACTATTATTATTATCAGCCGCCGGCCCCGGCCTACGCGGCTCCCGGCACGGCCGGATCCTCGCAGCCGCAACAGGCCTGCCGCGAATACCAGACCACCGCAATCATCGACGGCAAACCGCAACCCGTCTATGGGAGGGCGTGCCTGCAACCGGATGGCACATGGCGGATCGTCCAGTGAAGCGGGAGAAGTCATGAAGATCAGCCGGAAGGCGCTGCTGTCCGCTACTGTCGCCCTCGCTGCAACGGGCTCCGCTCTCGCCCAGTCGGACCCGCGGGCCGGAGGCATCGCGGCGCCGATCCCGCAGCAGAACTGCCTGCTCAAGAAGCTGAGCGCCTGCAAGGCCGATGGAAGCTGCGCGCCGCTCGATAATCTCAAGGGCCAAAAATTGCCGGTCAAGGTGACGGTCGACGTCCAGGCCGGCATCGTTGCCGGCGTCGATTCCGGCGGCTGGGTTGATGCGACGCGGATCGGATCGGTCGCACGAACGGCCGACGAGCTCATCCTGCAGGGAATCGACAACGCCGTCGCCTGGCAGTTGCTGATTTACGAGAAGAACGAAGTGATGTCCTTCTCGATGGCCACGGCCGACACTGCCAATGTCGGGTTTGGCGACTGCACGGTCGCCGGAGAGCAGTAGTCGCCGAAATTATCCAAAGCGCGACCGGCACGAGGCCAGCCTTGCCCTTGTAGGCACCATTGCGCATGCGCTAGCGTCCCGGCGTGCTTCAAGGGCCGCCGTAGCCGATGCTGTTCGATCTCGCGCTTCCCCTGCTCCGCGCCCTGCCGCCCGAGACGGCGCATCGGGCGACGATCCGCGCGCTGAGCGCTGGGCTGGCGCCGCATCGCCGGTGCGCGGACCCGCCGCAACTCCGCATCAAATTATGGGGACAGGAATTCCCGAACCCGGTCGGGCTCGCCGCCGGCTTCGACAAGAACGCCGAGGCGCCGGATGCGATGCTCCGCTTCGGCTTCGGCTTCGTCGAGGTCGGCACGGTGACGCCTCGGCCCCAGCCGGGCAATCCCCGGCCGCGACTTTTCCGCCTGGTCGAGGACGAGGCGCTCATCAACCGGCTCGGCTTCAACAATGACGGGCTTCCCGCGGTGGCGGCGCGGCTGGCGGCGCGGCGCCGGCGCAACGGCATCGTTGGCGCCAATATCGGCAAGAACCGCGATACGCTCGACGATGCGGCCGATTACGTGCAGGGCGTCACCACGCTGGCGCCGCTGGCCGATTACCTCGTGGTCAACGTCTCCTCGCCCAACACGCCGGGCCTGCGCGAGCTGCAGCGCAAGAGCACGGTGATCGCGCTCATCGAGCGCCTCCTGGCGGCGCGCGCCTCGGTCATGCCCGACGACCCACCGCCGCTGCTGCTGAAGATCGCGCCGGACCTGACGCAAGCCGAGCGCGCCGATCTCGCCGCCGCGGCGCTCGTCACCGGCATCGACGGGCTCGTCATCGCCAACACGACGGTGGCGCGGCCGGCGACGCTCGGAAGTCCTGAGGCGCATGAGCCCGGCGGCTTGAGCGGCAAGCCGCTGTTCGCGCCGTCGACGGCGCTCCTCGCCGAGATGTACCGGTTGACCGGCGGCAGGCTGCCGCTCATCGGCGTCGGCGGCATTGCGTCGGGCGCCGATGCCTATGAGAAGGTCCGCGCCGGCGCGAGCCTGGTGCAGCTCTACACCGCGCTCGTCTATCAGGGGCCGGGTCTCGTCGCGCGCATCAAGCAGGAGCTCGCCGGATTGCTGGCGCGCGACGGCTTTGCCGCGCTCGGCGATGCCGTCGGCAGCGCCGCGCATTCGCCGCCCGCGCCGGCGCATGGGCGCTGACCCGCGCTTGCTGCACCGCGCCGCATGAACCTCCGCCTCCTCACCGGCCTGCGCGAGATCGCGCCCGACTATGACGGGCTCATCCTCGATCTCTGGGGCGTGTTGCATGACGGCAGCAAGCCCTATCCCGGCGTGATCGAGGCGCTGACGCAGCTCAAGGCATCGGGCAAGCGCATCGCCGTGCTGTCGAACGCGCCGCGCCGCGCCGCGCTGGTGGCGGGCCGCATGGCGGAGATCGGCATCCCGCCCCGGCTCTACGACCATGTCCACTCCTCGGGCGAGGAAGCCTGGCAGCATCTCAAGGCGCGCGACGATGCCTTCTACGCCGCCCTCGGACGGGCCTGCTATCACCTCGGCCCCGCGCGCGACGACAACATGGTCGAGGGGATCGACCTCGATCGGGTCGCGAGCGTCGAGGATGCCGAGTTCATCCTCAACACCGGCCCGTCCTGGGGCTGGGAGGAGACGGTGGCGGATTACGAGGCGCTGCTCGCCGCCGCGCGGGCGCGCGATCTGCCGATGGTCTGCGCCAACCCCGACCTCGTGGTCATCCATGAGGGGCGGCCGGCGATCTGTGCCGGCGCGCTCGCGCAGCGCTACGAGGCGCTGGGCGGGCGGGTGCGCTGGCACGGCAAGCCCTTCCCCTCGGTCTACGCCACCTGCTTCGCCCGCCTCGGCATCGCCGACCGCGGGCGCGTCCTCGCCGTCGGCGACAGCCTGCGCACCGACATCGCCGGCGCCAATGCCGCCGGCATCGACAGCGTGCTGGTGGCGGGCGGCATCCATGGCGAGGAATTCGGCGTCGCCGAGGGCGAGCTGCCCGACCGCGACCGTCTCGCCGCCGGCATCGCCGCCAGCGGCCATCACCCGTCGGCCGTCATCGCCCACTTCCGCTGGTGAATTACAGAGCTACACGCGCGCGTCCCGCCAGGCGCTGCGCGGGGTCCGGAAGGCCGCTGCCGGAGCGCCGAGGGCGGCGTCCGTTCCGCCGAAAACCACGCTCGGGCGCGGGCGCTGCCGGCCGCCTGGCGCCGGAATGTTTCACGTGAAACCTACACATCGGTGTCGAATCGCTCTATCCGGCGCGCCGATCTGCTTCACACGAGTGCGCCCAGTGGACCAGGTCGGGCGCCGTGCGCTCCATCCGCGCATCATCACGCGACGATCGCGGCGGCGGGCACGACTGAAGGGAACGCGCTCCGGATCGAGAGCTCGGCCAGGCGCATAAGGCGAAACCACGGCCGGACGCCGGTTCCCGTCCCGGCATCAGAAATCGTCGGCATCGAGCAGCACCGACCCGTCCGGATTGCTCCGGCCGGCGTTCAGCTTCTCGGCGGCTCGGAGCTCTATCAGCTGCCGGTGCGCGTCGAAGACTCGACGTCGCAGACCAGGCTCGGAGAGGTCGCTCAGCGGGGCCGCCTTCAAGAGCGCGCCGCCGGTCACCGTGCACAAGATTCGTTCGCGACCCGCCTTGCGCAAGAAGAAGGAAAAGGTCTCCGTTTCGTCGCTCCACGACGGTGAGTCCGCATCGAGGTGCCATCCCGGTTCAGCCATCATTCCAAAACCTCCTGATCACAAACAGCGGAACGCGCTGATGGGTCATCGCCGGATTTATGACGGCCGTTATCCGCGCCCGGGATAACGCGATCGCTCGATCTGCTTCGGCGGGCAAGGCACCGAGCCGTAGGAGCAGAAGACGCAGCAATCGCCCGGCTTCGGACGCAGCAAAATGCCGCATCCGCTGCATTCGTAGAAATACTGGCAAGCATCGGACGGCATGGTCTCCCGTCGCGCGACTCCGCACGCCGGACAAGTGATGGTCGATTCCAAATTCACGGGCCGAACTCAGGCGAAGACATATCCGAGCACGGCCAGGACCGCGCCCAGCGACAAGACCATCGTCGCCACGAGCGAAACGGCGGGGTGCCCGCATGCGGCGTGACCGGCGCAGGCGCGAGCGAGCGTACGCTGGCGCCAGAGCAGGCCGGCGCCGGAGCCGATGCTGACGAGGGCGGCAAGGACGAGAGGCAGCCGATAGGGCCCGGCGAGCAGCGCGATCGTGCCAAGCCACGCGGTGCCGATGCCGATGGCTCCGAGGAAAAGAGGCAGCGCGCAGCATGAAGCGGCACCGAAGGCGGTTGCCAGACCGCCGAGAGCAAGCAGCAGCGCGCCCGTCTCGCGCGCGGTGCCCGGCTCGGAAGGATCGGGTGGCGTATGGGTCATGGTCGCCCCTCCTGGTCGGACTGAGAAGAGCAGCCTACAGTCTGGAGTGGCTACAGACTCAAGCCCCCGGCGGAGAGCTGCATGGATCGAGCCGCAAGCATCGGCATCGGCGAGCTTTCACGGCGCGCCAAGTGCAAGATCGAGACGATCCGTTACTACGAGCGGATCGGCCTCATTCCCGCGCCCGCCCGGACGGCGAGCCGCTATCGCCTGTACGATGGCACCGACGTCCGACGTCTCATGTTCGTGCGGCGCGCCCGAGAGCTCGGATTCTCGATCGACGCGGTGCGCGCCCTGCTGCAGCTCGCCGGGCTCGGTGCAGATGCTTGCGTCGAAGCGCGCGCGCTCGCGGCCGATCACTTGACCGATGTGCAGGGCAGGATCGCGGACCTCAAAAGAATGCAGCGCGCGCTCACGCAAGCGATCCGGCAATGCGACGAGGGAAAATCGGCGACAAGCTGCCCCTTGATCGAGGCGCTGTCGAGCGATGCCGGCGACGCCCGAAGGCCCGCGCCGGAGGGCGTATAAAGCGCACATGCGAAGTGCTTCATTGACCGACCGGATTTTGCTGCATATCGTGGTTGCGATGGTTCCCCTCTGGGGATTGAAAGGGAACACGGTGCGGGCTTAAGGCCCCATGCCGTGGCTGCCCCCGCAACTGTAAGCGGCAAGCCGAGCGCCAACGAAGCCACTGGCGGAAGCCGGGAAGGCGGCGCAAGGCGGAGAGCCGCGAGCCAGGAGACCTGCCATCACTCGTAGTCACGTGCGAGCGCGTCGGGCGGGGTGCACCGGCGGGATCAGCTTCTCTCTTTGAGATGCGGATCGGCTTCGCGGGTGACGGCAGTCTTCCGCGAGGCTCCACATGGCACACACTTCCCCTCCAGACATCAACCGTGACCACGCAATCAATGTAACTGCGAGCCGCATCATCCCGGCCGGCATCGCGCTGCTCGTCGGCGCGTTCGTTCTCTTGGGCGCGGGCTTTGCTCCAATTCGAGCGATCCACAATGCGGCGCACGACGCACGGCACTCTTTCGCCTTCCCGTGCCATTGATCCCATGCGGCACGTTTTCGCGACGGCGCTCATCGCCGGCTGCATGAGCGGGCTCTTTGTCTTCGCCGTGCAGTTCACCGCGGCGTCTCTCGCGACGAACGCGGTGTTCTGGCTCGTCCTGGGCGCCCCCTGTGGTGGCATCTACACACCGCTTGGCCGCCGCGGAACGCCATTGTTTTCGCATTCATAGGCGCGCGTGCTGCCGCGCAGAGAGCGTCATGAACATTGCGTCGCACGGCCTGTTCGCACTGCCTTGCGTCGGCATCTGCGCAGTGTTGTTGATCCGGCCGCCGCTTCCCGCACACGCGGGGGCTCCCTTCGTTGCCGACGATCCCGGC
>DASVOY010000429.1:0-3261 GCA_036383115.1 Allostellaceae bacterium | reverse complement strand
GATGCCGTAACGACCCCGGCGGCCGGCGAGGTGGTTTTATTTCTTCTCCGGCCCCGGCGCGGTTGCGGCGCCGGGCTGCGGCGCCTTGGCTGGTTCCCCGGCTGTGGAGGTGGGCACGATGATCAAGGGAGTGCCGTCATGCGCGTCGAGGATCACGATGGGCTCGCCCTTTGGGGCGTTGCTGGCAGGCCTCGGCTCCGTCGACGCCTTGGCATCTGAGGTTTCTCTCCGGTCCTTGGCCATCGCAACCCGTCGCCTCCACAACATGGGCGGTCCCAGCTAGGCTACCGTCCCTTCCGTAAAAGATTGGTGTAGAACAATCACAATCGCCGCCGACGCGCCGGCGTTTACGGCAAAAAATAGAATGCAAATGCCTTGCGCCCGTTCTCATCAGCCGGCGAAGGGCGCGCGGCCGCCTTCGATCTTGCGCAGACGGTACCCAACGCCGGGCTCGGTCATGATGTGAGTCGGCCGCGCCGGGTCGGGCTCCAGCTTGTGGCGCAGGTTGCGGATGAAGACGCGGAGATAGGGCGCATCCTCGACATGCGCCGGTCCCCACACCTTGGCCAGGATGTGCCGGTGCGTCAGCACCTTGCCGGCATTCGCCACCAGCTCGGCCAGCAACTCGTATTCCTTGGGCGAGAGATGCACTTCCTGCCGGCCGCGCCTGACGACACGGCGCACCAGGTCGACCGAAAGGTCGCCCGAAACGAAGACCGGCGGTTCCCCTTGCGCCTGGAAGCGATGACGTAGCGCCGTGCGGATGCGTGCGACCAGCTCGTCGGTGCCGAAAGGCTTGGTCATGTAGTCGTCGGCGCCCAAGTCGAGCGCCTCGACCTTCCCCCGCTCGTCTTCGCGCACCGTGAGCACGATGATGGGCAGCGCCGAGCTCTGGCGCACCGCCCGGATGATATCGATGCCGCTCATATCCGGCAGGCCGAGGTCGAGGATGAGGAGATCGGGCGTCTCGCGGGCGACGGCATCGAGCGCTTCGCTGCCGGCGCCGGCCTCGATGACGCCGTAGCCCTGGGCGGCGAGGCTGGTGCGCAGCAGGCGGCGGATCGCCGGCTCGTCGTCCACGACGAGCACCGTGATGGGCCTAGCCACGTTGGACGGCCCGCTCGACCACGGCGTCGACACTCACGGCCGGCAGGCGGATGGTGAAGACGGCCCCGCTGCGGTCGCCGCGGTTGCCCGCCGCGATGGTGCCGCCCAGCGCCTCGACGAAGCCGCGGCAGATGGCGAGCCCCAGCCCGGTGCCGGCGCGCCGGCGGTCCTGGGCGTGGACGCGGTAGAACTTGTCGAAGATGCGCTCGAGATCCTCGGGCGGAATGCCCGGCCCCTCATCGATCACCTCGACCACCACCGAGCCACCCTCGCCGCGGGCGCGCACCCGCACCAGCGATCCTGGCGGCGCGTATTTCGCGGTGTTGTCGAGCAGGTTGAAGAGCGCCTGCTCGAGCAGCAGGTAGTCGAGACGCGGCAGCGGCAAGGCGGGATCAATGTCGACCTCGACGCGATGCTTGGCCAGCATCTTGCCGGCGCGCTCGAGCGCGGTGCCGATGATCTCGCCGACATCGACGAGCTCCGGCTTGAGGTTGATGGCGCCGGATTCGAGTCTGGTCATGTCGAGCAGGTTGCCGATAAAGCGGTTGAGCCGCTCCGCCTCGGCCTGGATGGTCGCCATCAGCTCGTCGCGTGTCCTCTCGTCATAGGACTTGCCGAAGCTGCGCAGGCTGGTCAGCGAGCCGATGATGGTGGCGAGCGGCGTGCGCAGATCATGCGAAATCGAGGTGAGGAGCGCGGCCCGCAGCCGCTCCGTCTCGGCCGTGACACGCGCCCGGTCGATGGCCTCGGCCAGCGTGGTGCGCTCGACAGCGATCGCCGCCTGGTCGGCGAGCGCGTCGAGCAGGCGGCGCCCGTCGGGGGTGAGCAGCGGGCCCGGCTGTTCGCGATCGATGCCGAGCACGCCGACCGGCCCCCGCCCCGTGCGGAAGGGCAGGAACAGCCGGCGGGCGCCGGGGAGCGTGTCGGCGCCGCGCCCGGCCGCGCGATTATGCTCCCAGGTCCAGCGCGCCGCGGCGAGGTCCGCCTCGTCGAGCGCGTCCTCGGGCGGGTAGCCCGCCCGCACCGCGACGCCGCCGCCCTCGGGCAGCAGCAGCACAACATGCACCTTGAGCATCGAGGCGATCTGGTAGACCGTGGCCCACAGCAGATCGTCGAGCGTGCCGGTGCCGGCGAGCTTGCGGCTGAAGGCGAAGAGCTCCTCGGTGGTGCGCGCGCGGCTGCGTGCCGTGATCACCTGGTTGCGCGTGCGCCCGGCGAGATTGCTGGCGATGATGGCGACGATCAGGAAGAAGAACAGCGCGACGACGTTCTCGGGGTCGGCGATGGTGAAGGTATAGATCGGCGGCAGGAAGAAGAAGTTGAAGGCCAGCATGCTGACCAGGCTGGCGAACAGCGAGGGCAGCAGCCCGAAGCGGATCGCCGAGATCAGCACCGCCGTCAGGAACACCAGCGCGATGCTGCCGACATTGAGGAACTGCCGCAGCGCAACGCCGACGCCGAGCGCCACGGTGATGAAGGCGAGGGTGGCTATGTAGGGAAAGGGGTCGAAGGCCTCGGGGGCCGCCCGCGTCTCCACTGTCTTTTCCGGCACCGGGCCGTCGCCGTCGCCGGCAATGACATGGACACTGATGTTCCCGGCACGGCGGACGAGCTCGTGCACCACCGAGCCATGCAGCATCTCGAACCAGCGCGAGCGACCCGACTTGCCGATGATGATATGCGTGATGTTGTTGGCTTCGGCATAGCTTGCCACCTCGTCGGCGACGCGCCCGCCGGGAATGGTGATGGCGGCGCCGCCAAGCTTCTCGGCCAGACGCAGGCAGTCGGCGATGCGGTCGCGCTGGCGCTCGTCGAGACGGTGGTAGCGCGCTGTTTCGACATAGAGCGCGGTCCACGTGGCATCGAGCCGGTCGGCGAGACGCTTGGCGTAGCGGATGAGGCCGGCGCAGGCCGGGTCCTCGCTGACGCAGACCAGCACACGCTCGCCCGCCGCCCAGGGCCCACTGATGGCGTGCGCACGCATATAGGTGAGCATCTGCTGATCGACGCGCTGCGCCGTCCGGCGGAGAGCCAGCTCGCGCAAGGCGGTGAGATTGCCGGGCTTGAAATAGTGGCGTATGGCGCGGTCGGCCTGATGCGGTATGTAGACCTTGCCCTCTTTGAGGCGCTGGATCAGATCCTCGGGCGAGAGAT
>DASVOY010000428.1:0-2000 GCA_036383115.1 Allostellaceae bacterium | reverse complement strand
CAGCGCCTTGGCGTCGAGGATGTTGCGCGTCGAGTCGGTCAAGGGGGTGTGCAGCGTGATGAAGTCGGCGCGGTGGAGGAGGTCGTCGAGCTCGACCTTCTCGACGCCGATCTCGACCGCGCGCTCGGGCGAGAGGAACGGGTCGTAGGCGACCACCTTCATCTTGAGGCCGACGGCGCGGTCGGCGACGATCGAACCGATATTGCCGCAGCCGATGACGCCCAGGGTCTTGCCGGTGAGCTCGACGCCCATGAAGCGCGATTTCTCCCACTTGCCGGCCTGGGTCGAGCGGTCGGCCGCCGGGAGCTGGCGGGCGAGCGCGAACATCAGCGCGATGGCGTGCTCGGCGGTGGTGATGGAATTGCCGAAGGGCGTGTTCATCACGACGATGCCGCGCTGCGTCGCCGCCGGCAGGTCGATGTTGTCGACGCCGATGCCGGCGCGGCCGATCACCTTGAGGTTCTCGGCGTGCTCGATCAGCGCCTTGGTCACCTTGGTGGCGGAGCGCACGGCGAGGCCGTCATACTTGCCGATGATTTTCTTGAGCTCGTCGGGCGCGAGCCCGGTCATCACATCAGTGGCGATGCCGCGCTCGGCGAAGATCTCGACGGCGCGCGGGCTGAGGGCGTCGGAAATCAAGACTCTCGGCATGGCGAGATCCTGTGCTGAATGGGGAGGAAAAGCGCCGGAGCGTCAGGCTGCGGCGGCGCGGCGCACTTCGCCATAAGCCCAGTCGAGCAAAGGCAGCAGCGCCTCGACATCGCTACGCTCGACCGTCGAGCCACACCAGATGCGCAAGCCCGGGGGCGCATCGCGGTGGCCGGCGATGTCCCAGGCGACGCCTTCGGCGTCGAGCAACGCCTCGAGCCGCTTGACCGCCGCACGCTGTGCGTCGGGTGCGAGGCGCTCGAACCAGTCGTCGATGATCTTCAGGCAGACCGAGGTCCAGGAGCGGGCCGCCGGGTCCTGCACCAGGAAATCGATCCAGGGCGTGCGCTCGACCCATTGGGCGATCGCCGCGAGATTGGCCTTGGACCGCGCCATCAGCGCCTTCTGACCGCCGACCGCCTCGGCCCATTTGAGGCCGTCGATCGCGTCCTCGACGGCGAGCAGCGAAGGCGTGTTGATGGTCTCGCCCTGGAAGATGCCCTCGTTGAGCTTGCCCTTGGAGGTCAGGCGGAAGATCTTCGGCAACGGCCAGGGCGGCGTGTAGCTCTCCAGCCGCGCCACCGCGCGCGGGCTCAGCGCCAGCATGCCATGCGCTGCCTCGCCGCCCAGCGCCTTCTGCCAGGACCACGTCACGACGTCGAGTTTGTCCCACGGGAGCGCCATGGCGAAGGCCGCCGAGGTGGCGTCGCAAATGGTCAGGCCCTTGCGGTCGGGCTTGATCCAGTCGCCGTTCGGGACGCAGGCGCCCGAAGTCGTGCCGTTCCAGGTGAAGACCACGTCGCGGTCGGTGTCGACCTTGGCGAGGTCGGGAATGCTGCCGTAATCGGCGCGGACGAGCCGGGCATCGGCGAGCTTCAGCTGCTTCGCCACGTCGGTGGCCCAGCCTTCGCCGAAGCTCTCCCAGGCCAGCACATCGACGCCGCGCGCGCCGAGCAGCGACCACAGCGCCATCTCGACCGCGCCGGTATCGGAGGCCGGCACGATGCCGACGCGATAATCCTTGGGGATGCCGAGGATGGCGCGGGAGCGCTCGACCACCTCGTTGAGCTTGGCCTTGCCGGGCTTGGCGCGGTGCGAGCGGCCGAGAAGCGCGTGATCGAGGGCCTGCAGCGTCCAACCGGGGCGCTTGGCACAGGGGCCAGAGGAAAAGCGTGGATTGGCGGGCCGGGCGAGCGGCTTCATGGCTATTCCTTCCAGAATAGATGCGACCCGTTGGGGGGCCGTGTCCCGCCGCCGAAACTAGAGATGACGGCGCGCCGGGTCAATCAACTGTCGCGCGAACATCCCACGCGCGTCATCCCGCCGCATGGCGCTTAGGTTAAATATCGAAA
>DASVOY010000427.1:0-11157 GCA_036383115.1 Allostellaceae bacterium | reverse complement strand
GGGTGCGGTCGCCGGCCGAGGTGGCGCCCGGAGCGAGGCCGCTCGTCAAAACGGCCACGCCCAGCGCTGCAATCAAGGGGCGGATCATCGAGGGGTCAGACGAGCTCCGCTCAGCAATGCACGCCGTGGCGGATCATCGCTCCGACGAGGGTCGGCGACATCGAGCCGCTCGACATGGAGAAGTGGCAGCCAGTCTGATTGCTGGCACTGCGGCTGCCCAGCGCGCCACCATGCATCCAGAGGCCGGCGATGATGATCACGACGAGGCCGCCGATGATCGGGCTGACGACAAGATGCTTCATGACTACCGCTCCCCACTCAATACGGCGACGATAGGCGCGGGAGTGCGGGCGGTAAAGCACGATCGAGAACAAATCGGGCCGATATTTCTCGGGATTTTAAGTGAATTTAAGTAATCGGCGGAAGCTCGCCAGAAGAACCGCAGTATCCCGCTGCGGCCAAGGCCTTTGGCCTCCGCGCGCCCTTGCCGCCAAATGTTTGCTGGCAGACCGCCCGTGCACGCGCTATGTCCATCGGGCGGCAGACCAAGAGGACCTCATGGGACGTTTCGAAGGCACCGAGAGCTATGTGGCGACCGACGATCTCCGCGTCGCCGTCAACGCCGCCATCGCGCTGGAGCGGCCGCTGCTCGTCAAGGGCGAGCCGGGGACGGGCAAGACCATCCTCGCCCATGAGATTGCCAGGGCGCTGGCCAAGGACCTGATCACCTGGCACATCAAGTCGACCACCAAGGCGCAGCAGGGGCTCTATGAGTACGACGCCGTGGCGCGCCTCAGGGACAGCCAGCTCGGCGACGCCAAGGTGCACGACATCCGCAACTACATCCAGCGCGGCAAGCTGTGGGAAGCGTTCACCGCCGACACGGCGCCGGTGCTGCTCATCGACGAGATCGACAAGGCCGACATCGAGTTCCCCAACGATCTGCTGCTCGAGCTCGACCGGATGGAGTTCTACGTCTACGAGACGCGCGAGACGGTGGTGGCGAGGCACCGGCCGATCGTCGTCATCACCTCCAACAACGAGAAGGAGCTGCCCGACGCCTTCCTGCGCCGCTGCTTCTTCCACTACATCCGCTTCCCGGACCGCGAGACGATGACGCGCATCGTCGACGTGCATTATCCCGAGATCCAGAAGCTGCTGCTGCGCGAGGCGCTCAACATCTTCTACGAGATTCGCGAGGTGCCCGGCCTGAAGAAGAAGCCCTCGACCTCGGAGCTGCTCGACTGGCTGAAGCTGCTCATGGTCGAGGATATTCCGGCGGAGACGCTGCGCACGCGCGATCCCGCGAAGCTGATCCCCCCGCTCCACGGCGCACTCCTCAAGAACGAGCAGGACGTCCACCTCTTCGAGCGCCTCGCCTTCCTCAATCGCCGCGAGCGGGGCGGGTAAGCCATGTTCGCCGGCTTCTTCCTCGAGCTGCGCGAGGCGAAGGTGCCGGTGTCGTTGCGCGAGTACCTCACCTTGCTCGAGGCGATGAAGCACAATCTCGCCGCCTACAGCGTCGACGAGTTCTATTACCTCGCGCGCGCCACGCTGGTGAAGGACGAGCGCAACCTCGACAAGTTCGACCGCGTCTTCGGCCACTACTTCAAGGGGCTCGAGACCATCGGCGATGCGGGCGTGGTCATTCCGGAGGAATGGCTCCGGAAGCTCGCCGAGAAACTCCTGACGGAAGAGGAGAAGAAGCAGATCGAGGCGCTGGGTGGCTGGGACAAGCTGATGGAGACGCTGCAGAAGCGCCTCGCCGAGCAGAAGGGGCGCCACCAAGGCGGCAGCAAATGGATCGGCACCGCCGGCACCTCACCCTTCGGCGCCTATGGCTACAACCCCGAGGGCGTCCGCATCGGCCAGGACGGCAACCGCAACAACCGCGCCGTCAAGGTCTGGGACCGGCGCGACTTCAAGAACCTCGACGACCGCATCGAGCTCGGCACGCGCAACATCAAGATCGCCTTGCGCCGGCTCCGGCAGTTCGCGCGTGAGGGTGCGCCCGAGGAGCTCGATCTCGACGACACCATCCGCTCCACCGCGAGGAATGCCGGCTGGCTCGACATCAAGATGGTGCCGGAGCGGCACAACGCGGCGAAGGTGTTGCTGCTGCTCGACATCGGCGGCTCGATGGACGGGCATGTCCGCACCTGCGAAGAGCTGTTCTCCGCGGCGCGCGCCGAATTCAAGCACCTCGAATATTTCTATTTCCACAACTGCCCCTACGAGTCGCTGTGGCGCGATGCTTGGCGCCGCCATGTCGAGAAGACGCCGACCATGCAGGTGCTGCACACCTACGACGCCAGCTACAAGCTCATCTTCGTCGGCGACGCCAGCATGAGTCCCTACGAGATCGTCCAGCCCGGCGGCAGCGTCGAGCATTGGAACCAGGAGCCGGGGAAAGTGTGGATGGAGCGCCTGCTCACGACCTATCCGAAGGCGGTGTGGCTCAATCCCGTGCCGGAGCGCTACTGGGAAGGCACGCCCTCGATCCACCTGATCCACGAGCTGATGGAGGGGCGCATGTTCCCGCTCACCCTCGATGGGCTCGACCGGGCGATGCGCCGGCTGACGCGGTAGCGCCTCACGGCAGGTAGCCGAGCAGGCGCCACCAGAGATAGTCGAGCGGCAGCAGCACCAGCAAGGTGATCGCGGCGAGCGCCAGGCACAGCTTGGTGGCGGGGCGGATTCCGACGCGGCCGATCTGCAGCGCGACCATCATCGGCGGCGACTCGAACGGCAAGAACACCGTCGAGAAGACCACCACCTGCAGCATCAGCACGGTGAGCAGCGGCAGGCCCGTCGCGGCGGCGAAATCGCCGGCGAGCGGCGTCAACACCGCCGGCACGCCGATGACCGTCGTCAGCACGCCGAGCCCGGCGCCGATCGCGCTGAGCACGGCCACATCGGTGATAGGGTGCCCTGGCGCCAGCGGGAAGAGTCGCACAAGGTCGGCGCTGACGATGCGGCTCAAGCCGCTGTCGGCGACGACGGCGCCCAATCCCAGGATGCCGGCGATGTAGATGAGCATGGTGACATTGATCCGCTCGGCGAAATCCTTGGCCGAGACCAGTTCCATCGCCGGCAGCAGGCAGACGATGCCCGTGCCGAGCGCGATCCAGGCGGGCGAGATGCCATGGATGAAATCCGTGGCGAAGAGCAGGAGCGACAGGCCCAGCACGACCGACAGCCGCCGCTCCGCTGGCGACAGGGGGCCGGGCGCGCGTGCGGGCGCCACCGCCAGCGCCTCGCGCTCGGGAAAAAGGCGGCAGACGAGCCAGACCAGCACCGCGGTCTTGAGCGCGCCCAGGATCGGGAAGTGCAGCAGGAAATAGGCGCCATAGGTGAGCTTGACCTCGTAGAGCGTATCGGCGGCGCCGAGCAGCACGCTGTTGGGCACGTTGGCCGGCAGGATCGTGGTCGGCGGCATGTAGCTTGCCGCCGCCGCGGTCAGCACCAACCCGGTATGGCCCGGCCGCCCCGGCGCGAAGCCGAGACGCTCGGCAAAGGCGACTACGATCGGCATGAGCAGCAGGATCCGGCCGTTGGTCGAGGGCATGACGAAGGCGAGCCCCACTGCCGCCAGCGCGACCGCGGCGACGCTGCGCCAATAAGTGCGGCGGATGCCGCGCGAGAGCAGGGCGGCGAGGCGCCCGCCGAGGCCCGAGCTGTGCACCGCGATTGCCGTGATCGAGCCGCCCAACACCAGCCACCACGCCGTCGACGCGAAGCCCGAGAAGACGATTTCGGGCCTGGCGACGTGAAAGATCGCCACCAACAGGAAGAAGAGCAGCGTCGTCAACGGCTCGGCAAAGAGTCCGAAAGCCCAGGAGATGATGGCAAAGCCGACGACGATGGCCGCCTCGACGACTGTGCTCGGCGACGCCTGATGCGTGGCAAGCGCCAGCGCGCCGATGGCGACGGCAAGGAGAGCCAGCGGCAGGATGCGGGGGAGGAGGCGGGACGGCATGCGGAAGTTGCACAAGATTCTATTCTTCCGCTTTATGCAAGAGCGGCCGCCGCGCCCGAGAAGCGGCCCGGCATGGCGGGTCGCGCTCGGCCAAGGCGGCTGCTTATCTATTCTATCGATGCGCGCCGGCAACGCGCGCGGCCGCCTCAGGCGGCGTTCGATTTTTCCTTCGGCTTGACATAGGCGACCGCGGCGTGGTCGGCGCAGTAGGGCTTGCCGGGCAAGGGACGCTTGCCGCAGAAGTGGAAATCCTTGTCGCCAGGATGGCCGCTGGGCCAGGAGCAGCTCGGGCCGGTGATGCCGACGACGCGCGGTGCCGGCGGCCGCTTGAGCGGCGAGGGACGCGGGTCGAGCAGCAGGCGATGCGCCTTGCCGACCACGGCGTTCTTGGTGACGCCGAGGCGGCGGCCGATCTCGGCCGTCGACAGGCCCTGCTTCCAGAGGACGGAAAGCTGTTGGATGAGGTCCGTCGTCCAGATCGTTTCCATGATCACCCCCGCTGTATTCTGTGGGTCTAAGGTGCTAACGCCACAACATACAGTATGTCATCTCGGTGTCGCGCGGCAAATGTTTTTTAACCATCAAGCAGCGGAACGGCCGGTTGGCGCGCGCTAAAGGCGAATTCGGTCACCGGCGGTTGACGGAGTCGGCATAGCCGGCAAGACTGGCCGCCCCCCATTCCTGGCGGCTCGATGTTCGCTCTCATCGCCACGCTGGCGATTCAAGCGCTCGTTTCCATGGCGGTGCTGACGCCGCCGGTCTTCGCCCCGCTGGCGGCGCCGGAGATCGGGGTCAGCGCCAATGCCATCGGCCTCTACACCTCGGTCGTCTATGCCGCGGCTGCCGTTTCGGCGGCGGCGAGCGGCGGGCCGATCCGGCGCCACGGCACCATCCGGGTAAGCCAGCTCTGCCTCGCCTTCTGCGCCGCCGGGCTGGCACTCACGGCGTCGGCGAGCTTGGCGCCCGTCCTCCTCGGCGCGGTGCTGATCGGCATCGGCTACGGGCCGGTTACCCCGGCGAGCTCGCATCTGCTGATCCGGCAGACGCCGCCGGCGCGCCGCGCCCTGGTCTTCTCGATCAAGCAGACCGGCGTCCCCGTCGGCGGCGCGCTCGCCGGCATCCTGGTGCCGGCGCTGGTGCTGGGTCTGGGCTGGAAGGGGGCGGCGCTCGCTACGGCTGCGGCGAGCTCGCTCCTGGCGCTCCTGGTCCAGCCGCTGCATCGGACGCTCGATGTCGACGCCGATCCGACGGCACGTGCCGAGCGCGGCGTGATGGCGGCGATCCGGCTGGTGCTCGCCTCGCCAGTTCTGCGGCGCCTCGCGCTCGCCTCGCTCGCCTTCTCCGGCATGCAGCTCTGCTTTAGCGCCTTCGTCGTGACCTTCCTCACCGAGCGGGTCGGGCTGCCGCTGGTGACGGCGGGCGCGATGATGGCCGCAGCCCAGGCCGCCGCGATCGGCGCCCGCATCCTCTGGGGCTGGGTTGCCGACCGCTTCCTGGCGCCGGGACAGCTCCTGGCGCTCCTGGGCTTCGCCATGGCCCTGGCGGCGGCGGGCCTCGGCCTCGTCACCCCCGGCTGGCCGGTCGCGGCCATTGCCGCGGTGACGATGGCGCTCGGCGCCAGCGGGCTGGGCTGGAACGGCGTCTATCTCGCCGAGGTCGCGCGACTCGCGCCGGCGGGCGCAGCCGGGGCCGTCACCGGCGGCGCGATGTCGCTGACTTTTCTCGGCGTCGTCATTGGCCCGGCGCTGTTCAGCGCCGTGGTCGGGGCGAGCGGCAGCTATCGGCCGGCATTTCTCGCGGCTGCCTTCTTCGCCGCCTGCGCCGGCCTGGCGGTGCGGCGACGCTAGCTGAACTAGATCAGCTCGACCGAGGCGGCTTCGCGCCCGCGCCGGGCCTGCGCCACCATCATGCGCACGGCTTGGCCCGGCTCGAGCATCTCGATGCCGGAGCGGCGCAGTGCCGTCACATGCACGAAGATGTCCTTGCCGCCATCATTCGGCAGGACGAAGCCGAAGCCGCGCGCAGGGTCGTACCACTTGACCACGCCGTCGAGGGACTCGCTCGGTCCGCCGCCCTCGTCGTGGCTGTCGCGGCCGCGGAAGCGGTTCTCGCGTGGCGCCCGGGGCGCTGCCGTCGAGGCATCGATCTCGATGACCTGGGCGACGGCGCGGCCCTTCGGTCCCTGCGTCCAGTCGAAGACGATCGACGCCCCGTCCGGCGCCTCGCTGTGCCCGGCACGCTCGAGAGCCGACAGCGGCAGGAACACGTCGCCCCCGCCATCGCTCGGGACAATAAAGCCGAACCCCTTGCTGCGATTGAACCATTTGATCTTGCCGGTCAGCCGGAAGGTTTCGCCCGACCCCTGGAAAGTACTCATCGACGCACCATGAAGACCCACCGCGCCCTCCCCCTTGGCACACGCCAGCATCCGCCGGGGGGCGTCGCCGGCCGGTGCTTTTATGACTCATAAGGTCGAAAGGCTGCGGCGGCAAGATTCATCTAGCCCAAAGGTTGGGCAGGCCGGATTACCCTTTGCTGGCGAAAAGCAGGTAATTGACGTCAATATCCCGCGACAGCGACCAGCGGTCGGCCAACGGGTCATACGTCATCCCGCTGATTTCCCGGACGGCGAGGCCGTGCGGGCGCAGCCCGGCCGCGACGTCGGACGGCCGGAGGAACTTGCTCCACTGGTGCGTCCCGCGCGGCAGCCAGCGCAAGACGTACTCGGCGCCAATGATGGCCAGCAGGAACGCCTTGGGGGTGCGGTTGATGGTGGCGGCAATGAAGGCGCCGCCGGGGCGCACGAGCCGAGCCGCCGATGCCAGGAACAGCTTGGCGTCGGCCACATGCTCGACCACTTCGAGCGCGAGCACGGCATCGAAGCTCTCGCCGGCAGCGGCGAGATCCTCCGCCGCGGCCTGTCGGTAGTCGATGACGGTGCCGGTGGCTTCGGCATGGGCGCGCGCGGCGGCAACCGTCTCCGCGCCGGCATCGATGCCGGTCACGGCGAAGCCCAGCCGCGCTAGAGGCTCGCTGACGAGGCCGCCACCGCAGCCGATGTCGAGCAGGCGCAACCCGGCAAAAGGCCCAGTGTCGCGGACATCGCGGCCGAAATGCGCGGCGAGCCGGTCGCGGATGAAGGCGAGTCGCGCGGGCGTGAGCTTGTGCAGCGGGCGGAACTCGCCGTCGGGGTCCCACCACGCCGCCGCGCTTTGGTTGAAGCGGGCGACCTCGGCGCTGTCGACCGTGCCGGCGCTTGTTGCCTCCGCCTCGTTCTTGCCTATCATCGGACACTTCCGCTTCGTCGGTTGCACGCGCTGGCGTGCCATGAAACTGATTCAGCCGGCCGCCTTGCCTCGCCGCCACCGATAAGAGTATGTATACCGGCCCTTTTCCCGGCAATGCTGGTTTCCCCGGACAGCCGCAGGCCGGCGGCATCTTAGTTGCATTCGAATTTGGCGACGGGTCCTCATCCCATGGCGCGCATCGTGCAGAAATTCGGCGGCACATCGGTGGCCGATATCGACCGCATCAGGAATGTGGCGCAGCGCGTCAAGCGCGAGGTCGATGCCGGCCATGAGGTGGCAGTGGTGGTCTCCGCCATGGCCGGCGTGACCAACCGGCTCGTCGAGTGGACGAGCCAGGCGTGCCGGCTGCACGATGCGCGTGAATACGACGTCGTCGTCGCCTCGGGCGAGCAGGTGACGTCCGGGTTGCTGGCGCTGGCGCTGCAGGATATCGGCGTCAACGCCCGCTCCTGGCTCGGCTGGCAGATTCCCATCCGCACCGACGGCATGCATGGCAAGGCGCGCATCCAAGACATTGCCGTCCAGGAGCTCGTCCGCCGCATGGGGGAGGGCCAGGTGGCGGTCGTGGCGGGGTTCCAGGGTGTCGGCCCCGACAACCGCGTCACCACCTTGGGGCGCGGCGGCTCCGACACCTCGGCAGTGGCGCTCGCGGCAGCGCTCGAGGCCGAGCGCTGCGACATCTTCACCGATGTCGACGGCGTCTACACCACCGATCCGCGCATCGTTGCGAAGGCGAGGAAGCTCGATAGAATTACCTATGAGGAGATGCTCGAGCTCGCCTCGCAGGGTGCCAAGGTGCTGCAGACGCGCTCGGTGGAGATGGCGATGAACCATCGCGTGCGCGTGCAGGTGCTGTCGAGCTTCGCCGATATTCCCGGAACATTGGTGGTGGACGAGGACGAGATCGTGGAAAAGCAAGTGGTCAGCGGCATCGCCTACAGCCGCGACGAGGCGAAGATCACGCTCCTGAAGGTAGCCGACCGGCCTGGCGTGGCGGCGGCGATTTTCGGCCCGCTCACCGAACACGCCATAAATGTCGACATGATCGTGCAGAACATCTCGGAGGATGGCCGCACCACCGATCTCACCTTCACCGTCGGCAAGGCCGATCTCGACCGTGCCGTCAAGGTGCTGGAGGAAAAACGCGCGACGCTCGGATTCAAGGCGCTCAAGCCCGATTCCAACGTGGTCAAGATCTCGGTGATCGGCGTCGGCATGCGCAGCCATGCCGGCGTCGCCCAGCAGATGTTCAAGACCCTTGCCGAGAAGAACATCAACATCCAGGTCATCTCGACGTCCGAGATCAAGGTGAGCGTGCTCATCGCCGAGGAATACACCGAGCTGGCGCTCCGCGCCCTCCACACCGCCTACGGCCTCGACGCCGGGTAACGCTTATGAAGCCAAGCGCGGAAGGCCGCATCGCTCCCGGGCCCGGCCCGGCCGGCGCTGGCGCGCTCGTCACGCCGGCTTCGCGCGCGCAGCGGCAGCTCGACCGGCTGTGGCAGCGCGGCCGGGACTTCCTCGGCTGCGACCTCGCCATCATGGGCGGCGCCATGACCTGGGTATCGGAGCGCAATCTCGTTGCCGCCATCTCGAACGGGGGTGGGTTCGGCGTCATCGCCTGCGGCTCGATGACGCCCGAGCTGCTCGACACCGAGATCGCCGCCACACGCGCCCTCACCACGCGGCCCTTCGGCGTCAACCTGATCACGCTCCATCCGCGTCTCAACGATCTCATCGACGTTTGTGCCGGGCAGCGCGTCGGCCATGTGGTGCTGGCTGGCGGGCTGCCCAGCGCCGCCGCCATCGCGCGGATCAAGGATTCCGGCACTAGGCTCCTCTGCTTTGCGCCAGCGCTCGCCTTTGCCAAGAAGCTCGTGCGCATGGGCGCCGACGCGATCGTCATCGAGGGCATGGAGGCGGGCGGCCATATCGGCCCGGTCGCGACCGGCGTGCTGGCGCAGGAGATCCTGCCGCATGTGCGCGAGGTGCCGGTCTTCGTCGCCGGCGGCATCGGCCGCGGCGAGGCGATCCTCTCCTATCTCGAGATGGGCGCGTCGGGCGTGCAGCTCGGCACGCGCTTCGTCTGCGCCCATGAATCGATCGCCCATCCGCGCTTCAAGCAGGCCTTCATCCGCGCTGGAGCGCGCGACGCCGTGCCCTCGGTGCAGCTCGACCCGCGCTTTCCCGTGATCCCCGTGCGCGCGCTCGCCAATGGGGGCACGCAGCGCTTCATGGAGCTGCAGCGCCGCGTGGTCGATCGCTTCAACCGGGGCGAGGTGTCGCAGAAGGACGCCCAGCTCGAGATCGAGCATTTCTGGGCCGGCGCGCTGCGCCGCGCCGTCATCGAGGGCGATGTCGAGAACGGCTCGCTGATGGCCGGGCAGAGCGTTGGCATGGTGACGCGTGCGCAGTCGACAAAGGAAATCCTCGACGAGCTCGTGGCGCAGGCGACGGGCGCACTCGTCGCACGCGAGCGCCGGCAGGAGGACGATGCCGCCGGGGACGATCGCTCCCGGGTAGGCGGCTGATGGAGACCGGCGCGGCGGCCACCGGCTCCCGCCGCCTGCTGCGACGGCTGCGGGACGTGATGGCCGGCTCCGGCACGGCGCAGGAGCGGCTCGACACCATCGTCCGCCTCATCGCCGCCGACATGGTCGCCGAAGTCTGCTCCTGCTACGTCATGCGCGCGGGCGAGGTGCTCGAGCTCTTCGCCACCGAGGGCCTGCGGCCCGAGGCCGTGCATCGCACGCGGCTGCGGGTGGGCGAGGGCCTCGTCGGCGTCATCGCGGCGACGGCGCGGCCGCTGGCGCTCGCCGACGCGCAATCGCATCCCGATTTCGCCTATCGGCCGGAGACGGGCGAAGAGATCTATCATTCGCTGATGGGTGTGCCGGTGCTGCGCGGCGGCCGCGTGCTCGGCGTCCTTGTCGTGCAGAACCGCACGCAGCGCCACTACACCGAGGACGAGATCGAGGTGCTGCAGACGATCGCCATGGTGCTCGCCGAGCTCGCGGCCAGCGGCGAGCTCGTCAGCCCCCTGGAGCAGCAGCGCTCGGAGGGCATCGGCCTATTGCCGATGCGGCTCGATGGCGTGCGGCTCAACACCGGCCTCGCCAGCGGCGCCGCGGTGCTGCACGAGCCGCGCGTCGTCATCCGCCAACTGGTCGCCGAGGATCCGCAGGCAGAGCTCGAGCGTCTGCGCGACGCCGTCGCGGCGATGCAGAGCGCGATCGACGAGCTGCTGGCGGCGAGCGACATCGCCAGCAGCGGAGAGCACCGCGACATCCTCGAGACCTATCGCATGTTCGCTGCCGACCGCGGCTGGCTGCAGCGCATGGGCGATGCCGTGCGCGGCGGCCTCACCGCGCAGGCTGCGGTGCAGAAGGTGCAGGACGAGACGCGCGCCCGCATGAGCCAGGTGAGCGACCCCTATCTGCGCGAGCGGCTCGCCGATCTCGAGGATCTCGGCAACCGGCTGCAGCAGCACCTCGCCGGCCACCACGTCGCCGCGGCCGCCGAGCTGCCGCTGGAGTTCATCCTTATCGCCCGCAACATGGGGCCGGCGGAGCTGCTCGACTACGACCGCAAGCGGCTCAAGGGGCTCGTGCTCGAGGAAGGTTCGCCCACCGCCCATGTCGCGGTGGTGGCGCGCGCTCTCGACATCCCCACCGTCGGCCGCGTCAAGGACGTGCTCGCCAAGGTCGAGCCCGGCGACCTCGTCGTCGTCGATGGCGACGAGGCCTCGGTGTTCCTGCGGCCCGGCGAGGACATCCAGCAGACGGTGACCGCACGCATCGAGGCGCGCCTGGGCCAGCGCCTGAGCTACGCGGCCTTGCGCGATCTGCCGGCGGAGACGCGCGACGGCGC